>JAAUUR010000020.1 GCA_012031045.1 Leptolyngbyaceae cyanobacterium SM2_5_2 | reverse complement strand
CACCTCTCGCCTAGCCAAGTACGGCATTCTGGTGCTGGATACCAGCGTGGTTGACTTAACCTTTTCTACGGAATTTGCCAAGCCGTTGAAGATAAGCAAATTGCTGAACAGCGTGCCCGCCGAGCCGTCTACATTGCCCAGGAAGCCGAGCAGGAAGCCCAAGCCGAAATCAACCGGGCCAAGGGCCGCGCCGAGGCCCAGCGCCTGATTGCCGAAACCTTAAAAGCCCAAGGGGGGCAACTGGTTCTGCAAAAGGAAGCCATTGAGGCCTGGAAGGACGGCGGCGCTCAGGTGCCCAATGTGCTGGTAATTGGCGATGGCAAGGCTGGTGGTTTGCCCTTCATCGTCAACCTTGACCAGCTTGAAGCCGGGTCAGGCACTTCACCCCGCTAGGCAGCCGCCCGAATCTTACTGAACCAAGCTCAGCATTTTGTCGGGCGAATAGGTCACTTCCTTCACCATGCCAGGCTGCCCTAGGGCCTCAGCCTCGCTATTGTTAAAACTCACAATCACGCCACCGGCATTACCGGCTCGAATGGTCAGGGCTTTATCAGCCGTCCACAGGCGAGTGTCGCCGGGTTGCATGATGCCCTCAAATTTGGTGTTGCCATCGGAGGTAATCCGCAGCCAGGATTGAGCGGTGAGAGTCATTTTCACTTCAATCGGTGATTGGGGCAAAGAAGCCTCCGCCTCGGCTACTGGCGCTAAGGGATTAGCCCCGGTGGTCGCCAATGGCGTTTCCACAGAACCAAGCGGGTTTAACGGTGGCAGAAGGGTAGCCTCAGGAGCCGTACGCTTTAGCAAATAGGATAATCCACTAACGGCGGTTAGCAAGACTATGAAATAAGCTGCATAGAGGTGCAGTGGGCGCAACTGAGCCGCTGGCGACTCCTGCCAAGAGTGACGCTGTACCCGTAGGGGGGTGAAAAACTGGCTCGCTAGGGTTTCGCCATCCAGATGGAGAGCGTCACCATAGCGGCGAATCAGCCCGCGAATATACACGGGCTCTGGTAGGCTATCGAGATCACCCTGTTCGATGGCGGCCAGTAAGCTAGGCCGAATCAGCGTCAGGCTGGCCACAGCCTCAAGGGTTTGCCGTTGCTGCTGGCGCGCTGTTTGAAGCAGCGTGCCTAACTCCAACAGTTGCTCTCGGTATAGGGCATTCGAATCAACCACGTCTTTCGTCTTCATACAGGGAATGTTTTCTAAAACGGCAATGTACCAACTACGGGTGAGGAGGGCTGTTTCAAGACTGTCGGTTGAACATCTGACTCAGCTAATAATGCCTCAATTTCGGCAGATGATAAAGTCCGGTAAGCACCACTCCTGAGTGCGCCCAGTTGAATTGACCCCACCGCCGTCCGGTGTAAACGCAGCACGCGATAGCCTAAAGTCTGGGCCACCCGGCGAATTTGCCGATTACGCCCTTCTAGAAGCTTAATCTCTAGCCGAGTAGTCCCATCCGTTGGGGGCGCTATCCGCCGCACGTGGGCTGGCCGGGTTAACCGCCCATCTAGCTCAACCCCCTGCCGCCAGGCGGCTAAGTCCTGCTCAGAGACGACTCCCTCAAGCTGCACTTGATAGGTTTTAGCCACATCGTGCTTGGGGTGAGTCAACCGGTAAGTCAAGTCGCCATCGTTGGTCAGCAATAAAGCGCCAGTAGAATAAGCATCCAGGCGACCGACAGGATGTAACCCAAGGCTCTGGAGTTGCTCCGGCAGGGCATCGAGAACCGTTGGCCGACCTTCGGGATCGGCACAGGTAGATACCACCCCCAGCGGTTTATGCAGCAGCAGATAGTGATACTGGGGCGACTGGGCCGGTTGCATGGGGCGATTGTCCACTGCAATACGGTCGGTAGTTAGGTCAACCTTCTGGCCCAGATAAGCCGCCGCACCGTTGACAGTTACACGTCCTGATTGAATCCATGCTTCGGCTTGGCGCCGAGAGGCTAAGCCGTGCTGGGCCAATACTTTTTGCAAACGCTCTGGCATAGTAACTAACGCTAAGAGGGGATACTAAGAATGCCTAAATGACAGCAAAGATAATGGGGCCGACAACCTATCATAGCAAGCATTCCATAGGTAAAAGTTCTTAGCTCATAGCCGGTTTGGGAAGCCATAGCTGTAGCCAAGCGCCACCCAAATCAGGATGATTAGCGGCTTGGATATTACCGCCGTGGGCCTCTACAATTTGACTAACAATCGCCAATCCCAGGCCCGTACCTTGGCTCATCTCCACAGGTAACACAACTTGGCCTGGGGTAGAAGGGGGGGGTGGCCCACTCCGGCTACGAGACAGATCGGCCCGATAGAACCGATCAAACACGTGGGGTAAGTCTTTTGGGTTAAAACCAGCCCCCACATCCATAACATCCAGGTAGAATCCGCCACCCTCGGCCTGGGCAGCCCTATCCCCCCCGTCCTCCTCAGGCTCAGCGTCAGATAGCCGGATGTAGATGGCGGCATTGGCTGGGCTATGTTTAATGGCATTGTCAATCAAATTCAGCAAAACTCGATAGAACAGGGTTTCATCCAGGCTAACCAGATACTGGGCTGGGCCTTGATAATCCAGCGTGAGCTGCTTAATTTGGGCCAGGGGTTCCAGGCTATGCCAGGTTGACTGAATGAGTTGAGGCAGGTCTACGGGTTTACGGTTTAGCCCCTGGGATTGATTTCCCTGGAGGCGGCTCAGGTTCAGAAGGTCTTCGACCAGGTTGCTCAGGCGAATAGTTTCGTTAATCAGCCGGTCGAGCCAGATTTGTAACGAAGCCTCTACCCGTGGTTGGAGGGTTTCGGCCACCAGACGAATAGAGGTGAGGGGCGTTTTAAGCTCGTGGGCTACGTCGGAGGTCCAGCGATCGCGCTGCTGCACCAATAGGGCCGCCTCCTGCCGATTCTCTAAAAACACCCCCACCTCCCCACCACTCAGGGGGATAGCGCAACCCCGCAGCGGATAGGTTGGCCCCTCTTTGGGATGAAGCGGATCGGGCGAAATCTGATGTAGCAGCCACTCTCGCTGGCAGGGCTGCTGCTGCTGGCGGGTTTCATCAATCAGGGCATCGAGTTCGTAGGAACGGGCCACTTCTAGCAACAATCGCCGACGCTCGACTAGGCCAATCAGGGCCTGGTTCATCCGCAGCAGGCGATTAGCCTCATCATTACACCAAACCAGCTGATTCTCCTCATCCACCTGGAGATATCCAATGGGAGCCGCCTGGAGAATGCGTTCTAGGGCATCTCGGCTGGTGCCCAGGTCGTAAATTTGCTGCTGCTGCGCTGGGTGAGCGGCCACTAGCCGCGCCAGAGATCCAAGCGCCGTGGGCCAAGAGTCTGCTTGAAGCATAGAAAGCACCCGGCGCTGTCGCCGCCGTTGCTGCTGCCACTGCCAAGCTAGCAGAATTCCTCCGGTTAGGAGGCCGATCAGATACCAAAAAACTGCCACGGCTATAGGACTTTAATGAAGAGCTAAACCGGCCAAAACTACGTTTAACCGGCCAAGTAAACCACGAATTAGTGTACGCCCTGCAGTAGCCCCAAACCTGATAACAGCTTAACAACCACCTGAGACAAATCAGGCAAGCGGCGTTTAAGTCCTAGGCCTTTCCCATAGTCTGCTTACCCCAGACAAAAAAAGCGCCCCTAGAGGAGCGCTTTACCGAGATAATGTGAGCAGTGTAACGATCAGTCAACCCTGGTCAGAGCCTAGCCCTAACGAACAGCCGCACCTCGGTACTTCAAACCTTGAACATGGGCGGCATTAACCTGCTCAGCCAGATGACGGGTAGCCACGGCACCCCGATAACGACCAATCACTTCCTCGGACACAGCTACTTGAGGTTGGGTAGCGTCGTAACTAACTCCACGGTACTTCAGGGACATAACTCGCCTCTCCTTAATGGGTGAAGGGTGTAAACAGAGGCGCGTTCCTTCGGGCCTTGGCCCTACTTCCGTCTCTCAAACGAGAGATGAACGATTTATTTCTGTATTCATCGTTACTGTTTCCCCTATTTATGTCAAGGGGTGATGTCAGGAAAGGATGAAATTTAGGCATGAATGCAATTGTGGCCGTCTGGCTAGGTTGGTTGCAGTGCTTCAGGGGAGTAGGGGGGCTAACACGTTACTGTAATAAAGGCACCCCAATGCCTAACCTTGGCCACCCTAATCTCAGCTATGCACGGCTCTATTCCGCCTGAGCGCTATTTTCCCTATCTCACCTGGCCTGAGATTGTGGCTATGCCCAATCGCCATGAGGCGGTAATTGTGCAGCCGATGGGCGCGATCGAGCAGCATGGCCCCCACCTGCCACTGGTGGTAGACAGCGCTATTTGTACCGCCGTGTTGGGCCAGGCCTTGGCCCAGTTGGATCCAGCAGTGCCAGTCTATAGCTTGCCGCCCCTGTACTACGGCAAATCCAACGAGCACTGGCATTTTCCGGGCACCATTACCCTGGCTGCCGAGACTCTGTTGAGCGTAATTCACGACGTAGCCGAGAGTCTTTACCGGGCGGGCTTTCGGAAGTTGGTGCTGCTCAATGCCCACGGTGGTCAGCCCCAGGTGTTGGAAATTGCCGCCCGCGACTTGCACCAAACCCATGCAGATTTCATGGTGT
The DNA here is from genome assembly GCA_012031045.1 of Leptolyngbyaceae cyanobacterium SM2_5_2. Classification (GTDB taxonomy): domain Bacteria; phylum Cyanobacteriota; class Cyanobacteriia; order Phormidesmidales; family Phormidesmidaceae; genus Nodosilinea. The sequence continues at coordinate 17,556 of JAAUUR010000020.1, read as the reverse complement.
TTCCGTTGTTTGTGTGGGCCGTGCCCAACTGCGCCAACGAGTTGCTCACACCCAAGGAACTGGAACTGGGCATCCACGCTGGCGATGCCGAAACCAGCCTGATGCTGTCAATTCTGCCCGACCAGGTACGCCAGATCTGGCCAGGGCGGAATATCCCCAGAATTTACCGGGCAACAGTTGGCTAACTATGGAAGGAGCGTTGCCCTTTGCCTGGGTAACGCGAGATTTGAGCGCTAGCGGCGTTCTGGGCGACCCAACCGTGGCCAGCCTTGAAAAGGGGAATCGGCTTCTAGAATCTCTGGTGCAGGGCTGGGTAACAGTGCTAGAAGACATCTATCGATTTCGCCAACCCCAGGCCACCCCCCTGCCTGAACCTAACCGCTGAGGCCGGAGACCCTTGGACGATACCGTTATGAGTCAAGCGCCCATCTCAGCCTACGTGCACATTCCCTTTTGCCGCCGCCGCTGTTTCTACTGCGATTTTCCGATTTCGGTGTTGGGTAACCAGCGGCGGGGCGAAACCTCGCTAACGGTCGAGAGTTACGTCGATCTGCTCTGCGCTGAAATTGCGGCTACTCCAAGGGACGGGTTTCCCTTGCAAACGGTCTTCTTTGGCGGCGGCACGCCCTCGTTGCTGTCTGTCACCCAGGTCGAAACCATTCTGGCTCAGTTAGATCGGCAATTTGGCCTCAAGGCAGACGCAGAAATTTCTATGGAAATGGATCCAGGTACCTTTTCTCTGGAGCATCTACAGGGCTACCGGGCCGCTGGGGTGAACCGCATTAGCCTGGGTGTGCAATCTCTGGACGATCAACGCTTGGAAAGTTGTGGCCGCTACCACCGACTGGCCGATGTGTTGCAAGCGGTGGACTGGCTCCACCAGACGGCCATGCCCAACTGGAGTATGGATTTAATTTCGGGCCTGCCCCATCTCACCCTGGCAGATTGGCAAGCCGATCTCTCTAAGGCCGTGGCTTTAGACCCCCACCATCTTTCGGTCTACGACCTGACGGTGGAGCCCCAAACCGTTTTCGCCCGCCGCTATCAACCTGGCACGGCCCCTCTACCTACGGAGCAGCAGACGGCGGCGATGTATCGCCTTGCCCAGTCCTACCTGACCGCCCAGGGCTATGAACACTACGAGGTTTCCAATTACGCTCGACTGGGCCATCGCTGTCGGCATAACCTGACCTATTGGCGCAATCAACCCTACTTTGGCTTTGGCCTGGGAGCTACCAGCTATACCCAGTTGCAGCGGGTGAGTCGGCCCCGCACACTAACCACCTATCGCCAGTGGGTGGCCGCCTTTCAAGCCAACGGTGGGGTTCATGGTGAACCGCCAACACCGCCCCAGGAGCAGCTCTTAGACCGCTTAATGGTGGGGCTACGGCTAGCTGAAGGGATTACTGGCGATGAGATTCGCCAGCTTTGTGATGCGGCGACGTGGGAACGCCTCTATCAGGCGTTGCAAGCTCACAGTCAGCAAGGCTGGGTTGTAGTGGAAGGAGATACCTGGGCAACGCTAGAATGGGTACGTCTAACGGATCCAGAAGGCTTTTTATTCTCCAATGTAGTACTTTCAGACTGTTTTAACCTCTTTCCTGACGTGGGTGATTTCCTCCATCGGGTCGAATCTTAACCACGCCTTCGTATTGGGGCTGTGGATTCGTAGCCAGCACACTAATAGACCGTCCCAGCTTTGCAGTAAAGTAGATCCCTGTTACATTCGCACGGCTGACCCATGCCCAAGGTTCTTGTTTCCGATCCTATTGATCAAGTAGGGCTCGATATTCTCTCCCAGGTTGCGCAGGTTGATGTCAACACGGGCCTCTCGCCTGAGGAACTGGTCAACATCATCGGCAACTATGATGCCCTGATGATTCGTTCTGGTACGCGAGTGACCAAGGATGTGATTGACGCGGGCCAGAACCTGAAGATTATTGGTCGGGCTGGGGTTGGGGTAGATAACGTTGATGTCCCTGAAGCCACCCGACGCGGCATTGTGGTAGTCAACTCGCCGGAGGGCAATACCATTGCCGCCGCCGAACACGCCCTGGCCATGATGATGGCGCTGTCTCGCTACATTCCCAGTGCCGATCGCTCGGTCAAAGCCGGTGAATGGAACCGCAAAGCCTTCACTGGGGTAGAAGTTTACAAGAAAACGCTAGGAGTAGTGGGCCTGGGTAAAATTGGCTCCCATGTGGCTTCGGTAGCCAGGGCCATGGGCATGAAACTGCTGGCCTACGACCCCTTTATTGCGGCTGACCGGGCCGAGCAATTGGGTTGCCGTCTGGTAGATTTGGATTTGCTCTTCCGCGAGTCTGACTACATTACCCTGCACTTGCCCAAGACCTCTGAGACTACTCACCTGATTGATGAACGGGCGCTGTCGCTGATGAAGCCCACCGCGCGCATTATCAACTGTGCCCGCGGTGGCATCATCGATGAAGTGGCTCTAGCCAAGGCGCTACAGGCGGGCACTATCGGCGGGGCCGCCCTGGATGTGTACGAATCTGAACCCCTGGGTGAGTCAGAACTACGGGCCTTAGATAAGGCTGTGATTCTAACCCCTCACCTGGGTGCATCTACGGAAGAAGCGCAAGTTAATGTCGCTATCGACGTGGCTGAGCAAATCCGCGATGTGCTGCTGGGGCTACCAGCGCGCTCAGCGGTTAACATTCCTGGCTTGCGGCCGGAAGTCTTGAAAAAGCTGCGCCCCTACCTGCAACTGGCCGAAACCCTGGGCAACCTGGTCGGCCAACTGGCGGGCGGACGGGTGGAACAACTCACAGTACGGCTCCAGGGCGATATTGCCACGGGCGATAGCCAACCGATCATGGTAGCGGCGCTCAAGGGTCTGCTGTCCCATGCGTTGCAGGAGCGGGTCAACTACGTCAACGCCTCCATCGAAGCGAAGGAGCGCGGCATTCACGTAATTGAAACCCGCGACGCCGACATTCGCGACTACACCGGCTCTCTGAATCTATCCGCCAAGGGCAGTCTGGGTGAGCACTCTGTAACCGGCGTGCTGCTGGGCGGTAGCGAAATTCGCGTTACTGACATCGATGATTTCCCCATTAACGTGCCGCCGACTCAGCACATGCTGTTTACACTGCACCGCGATATGCCCGGTATTATTGGCAAAATTGGCTCATTGTTGGGCAGTTTTAACGTCAATATCGCCAGTATGCAGGTGGGGCGCAAAATTGTGCGCGGCGATGCGGTGATGGTGCTCAGTTTGGACGATCCCCTACCGGAGGGCATTCTGGCCGAAATCACTAAGGTGCCTGGCATTCGGGATGCCTACACCGTCAATCTATAAACACGGTACGGCAGTCGAAGGCAGGGCAGTAATGGCGTTGGCAAATAGCTGGTGGGAAGTTCAAGTGCTCTGCGATCCGGCCCTTGAAGATGATGTGTTCTGGCGGTTTGATAGCTTTGGTAGCCAGGGTACCTCTAACCAGCGGCGGGGCACGGCCTGTTTAATTCAGTCCTACTTCCCACAGCACCGCATGGAACTGTTAAACCTCTCGGCCCTAGCCCTGCTCATTAAGCAGGATGCGCTCTGTAGCGACCTGGCCGCGCCCCGCGTCACCTGGACTTTGATTGACGAAGAAGACTGGTCAAAAAGTTGGAAGGAGCACTGGCAACCAGAGCCGATTGGTGATCGCTTCTTGATCACCCCAGCCTGGTTATCTCCACCGGAAGGTAATCAGCGCCTGGTTTTAAGACTCGACCCTGGGGTGGCCTTTGGCACCGGAGCCCATCCCACCACCCAGCTTTGTTTAGAGTCCTTAGAAATGCGGCTCACCTACGAACCAGCAGCGGTCACCCTGGCCGATATCGGCTGTGGCTCTGGCATTCTGTCGATCGGCGCCCTGCTGCTGGGGGCCAAACGGGCCTACGCAGCGGATATCGACGACCTGGCGGTACAGTCAGCCATTGGCAACCGCGACATCAACGGCCTAACCGAGGCGCAACTGCCCATCATCCACGGCAGCCTGGATGCCCTGGCCAAGATCATTGACGCACCGGTCGATGGCGTGGTCTGCAACATCCTGGCCGAGGTGATTATGGACTTAATTCCGCAACTACACACCATTGTGACACCCAAGGGCTGGGGCGTTTTGAGCGGTATTTTGCTGGATCAATCTAAGCTGGTAGCGGATACCCTTGAGCAGCACGGTTGGGTCGTGGCGACCCTATGGCGACGGCAGGAATGGTGCTGCTTAAACGTGAGACGGGCGGAATCTTAACCCCTATGAACTTTTCTGAAGTTACGTTTGTGATCAAGGTGCTGGTGCTCTCTGGGGCCTTGGCCGCCGGAATTAAATACCTGGCCCCCTATCTCATGCTAGAACCCTCTTTGCGCCTGGCGGTGGTGCTGCTGGTTGCCCCGGCGGTATTAATGGCAGTGCTACTCTGGCTTCAGTCCAGGTCACTGAATAACGATTCCTAATCCATGCGTTCCATCGACACCATTAATGAAAAAATTCGCCAGGGGCAGGCGGTTGTCTACACCGCCGAGGACTTTAAAGCCCTGGCCCAGGAGCAGGGCGTGGCGGCAGCAGCCAAGGCAGTGGATATCGTGGTGACGGGCACCTTCGAGCCCATGGAATCCTCTGGGGCCATCCTTAACCTGGGCCATACCGACCCACCCATTAAACTACTGGAGTGCTATTTAGATGGGGTACCCGCCTACGCTGGGTTTGGCGCTGTAGATCTGTACTTGGGGGCTAGTCAACCCGCCGTGGCAGGGCGGGGGGCGATGGGCTAGAAGCGGAGGACACCAGGGAACACGGCGGTGGCCACGTGATTGCTGACCTGATCGCTGGGCGCAGCGTACATCTCCAGGCCACAGGCCACGCGACGGATTGCTACCCCCGTGCCTCCCTAGACACCACCATTACTCGCGACACCATCAATCAGTTCTACCTATTCAATCCCCGCTGTTTATATCAGAATTTTATCGTTGGGGTGAATGGCGGCGATCGCCCCCTCTCCACCTACCTCGGCCCGCTCCAGCCGCGTTTGGGCAACGCTGTCTATGCTAACCCGGGTGCGCTCTCCCCCCTGTTGAACGATCCTGACCTGGAGGCCATTGGCATTGGTAGCCGTATTTTTTTAGGTGGCGGTATAGGCTACATCGCCTGGGAAGGCACCCAGCACTTTCCGTTGCAGCGACGGCTACCTAACCGCACGCCAATCGGCCCAGCCGCCACCGTTGCCCTAATTGGCGATGCCAAGTCCATGCAGCCCAAGTGGGTGCGAGGCTGTTACTTCAAGGGCTACGGGCCATCGCTGATGCTGGGGGTAGCGGTACCCATCCCCATTCTGCATGAACAAATCGCGGCCTACTGCGCCGTGCAAGATACCGACATCGTAGCGCCAGTCATGGACTTCTCAATTCCTCGGCGGGTGCGGCCTACCTTTGGGCTGGTGAGCTATGCCCAGCTTAAATCTGGCTCTATCACCATTGAGGGGCAATCGGTGCGTACGGCGCCCCTGGCCAGTATTTATTTGGCTCGGCAGGTACAGCTAGAGCTAAAACAGTGGATAGCATCTGGCCAGTTTGAACTCTCGAACCCGGTTGCTCCACTGCCCATTGACCGTACTTTTTTGCCCCAAGATACCCTCAGTTAGTCCTGAAAGGAGCGTGGAATACCGAAAACGAGAACAGGAAAAAGCTTTGATAGATTAAGGAGCGTATGGGGCACGAGTGAGAGCTGAAAAATTAGAGTCAACCTCCTTGATGGGCCTCAAAAAAATTCAAAAACTCGTTGCATGGCAGGGGGTAGGAAAAGTACCAACCCTGCGCTTTAGTAACACCAACAGCTAATAAGGCAAAGGCTTGATCGGCGGATTCAACTCCTTCAGCAATAATGTCAATGCCGCTTTCTCGAATCATGGCCGCTAGCCGCCCAAGGTTGTCTTCTTGGCCATCTGCGGTTAAAAGTTGATGAACAAAACTTTTGTCTAATTTCAAAACATCAATCCTGAGCTGAGCAAACATAATTAGCTTGGCGGCGGTGATGCCTACGTCGTCAAGGGCAATCCGCACGTGGTAAGGCCGCTGATTGAGGCCGTCTATACCCAACTTATCGGGTATGCCGCGTTCAGTAATTTCAAATACTATCTTTTCGCTAATATCAATCAACCCGGACTTAAACATGGCATATTCAAGCCCCCCTCGGCCTAATAGCTCAGGAGGTACATTAATACTGATCGAAATATCATCCCTAGCTTGGTGTAGCCAGGTACCGAGTTCTTGAGCCACCTTTTCAATCACCCAGTACGTTAAAACACCAGAGGAGGGCGTATTTTCAATACCCTCGATAAACTCTGCGGGAAGACGCTCTTCACCCTGGTGACACCAGCGCAAGAGGGCTTCTGCCCCAATACAGCGCCGCTCATCTATTTGCATGATGGGTTGGTATTCCAGGTAAAAGTCACCCTCAGCCAGCGCGTTCCGAATCACGTTGGGGTCAATCATGACAAATCCATAGGCCGTTGGCGAAATCTTCCTATAGACTATCCCTCAGTTTGTTCTTTTCCGACAATGGGCCTACGTGGCCGTGGGCTACCTTGGGTGCCAGTGGGGCGGCGTTCCGGTGCACCGATGGGACGACGGCTAGGCGATACTGAGGCCCGGTTGCCCATTGGGCGACGACCCGCAGGCCCACGGCGGCTGCCACCCTTGGGTCGTTTCTTGGGCGGCACAATGCCGACCACTGAGCCTTCCTGCATCACCAGGACTTTGGCATCCCGCTTGACGGTAAAATCCCAAAAATACCCTACTGTGCGGCCTTCAATGGTGCCCTGCAGCATCAGCTTGAAGGACTTAGACTGCCCTGGTGATCGCTTCACCCCCTGCAGAATTTTGACCATAATTACCTGGTCTTCAGGAGAATATTTGACCACCTCACCGCGAATGGAAAAGAAATTGTCGTCTACCTCAGGCAATTCGTCGGGAGGAACGATGGTTCTAGGTATCGCCGGTTCTGCTGTCGCTTCAGGTTGCTCTGCATCTGTCGCTTCAGGATCCTCTGCATTTGCCGCTTCAGGATCCTCTGAATCGCTAGCAGAGGCCATACTCACGGGGGACTCACCCGGCAGTCCTAAGGTCTCTGGCTCCCAAACCCCAACAATTTGTAGATGGAGGTCCTGGTCGTCTTCGGTGTCCATTTCTCGCCGAGTGCGCGGATACACCACCCAAAGATGGGAGGCCGTCAGATCGACATGTTTCTTAACTAAGCTGGTAATTCGACCCAGCAATACCGCATCAATGACCTGACCATCATCAGTAGTAAGGTTGCCCCGGTTGAGCTGGTCGGCCTCCGCTGGGGCGTAGGTGCCTCGCACCAGGCCAATAGCTCGATATTGCATCGGTTCACTGGGAGGCGCAATGGGCAGATAGCGATGCGTAAGCGTAGTATCATCAGCTTCTGTGGGAGGGGTCTGCTCCCCATTTTCGGTTATGGCTGATTCGGTTATGGCTGAGACGGCATGGACTCGGGCGTCACCGGGAGTTACCGTAACCAAGCCCACCGAGGGACGTAGTAGCATGGGCCGTAGTCGGTTTCGGGGTTTTAGGTGGAGTCGGGCGAACTGGACGAGGCGGCGGCGCAATTAAGGTAGGGCGATCCTTTAACCCATCGGTCTTAGCAGCCGTTTCACTGGACTTAGCCTCGCCGTTCTGGGCCTGAACTTCATCAGGGAAATTTTTTTCTACCGCACTCATAACGCCACCGACCTCCTCTCGACGTAAACCAGCCGCACTGCTAAATGACTCACTTTGCCTTGTAAGCCTAGCGTAACATCCACCTTGCAGTGTCCGATTCTATATATTTCCACGGAGATTACCTAATAATCCGTATCTTTTCTAAAGTTCTGAGTAAGTTTTAGACTCCTGTAACTCGAACAGGGTTGCACCCGCACCCGCAGGCTCAAGCCACCACCTTAACCGCTAGAATTGACAGGCTCATCCCTGATCAACTTTTTGAGTTTGGGCATATACTGAGGCCTTTAGGCCGATACTGAGGGGTTGAGATTGGATAGTTGAGGGCATACCCGTGACCGCAAAACGAAATCGTTGGCTGGTTGGAACAGTGCTTACCCTAGCGTTAGCGGCTTTTTGTCGTTGTCGCTGCTGCCTATTTTAGGGGGTAACAACAACAGCCGCAGAGCAACTGGTACCAATGGCACCGCTCCCCCCAATGATCCGGCGGCCATGCAGGCAGAGCTAGAGTCGCAGGCTAAGGGTTATGAGCTGGTGTTAGAACGCGAACCTGATAATCAGACAGCCCTAAAAGGATTAATTGATACCCAAATTCAGCTGGGTAATTTGGCCGGAGTTGTCCCCCCCCTCGAAAAGCTAGTAGAGCTCAATCCAACTGTGCCAGAGTACCAAGTGCTGCTGGCTCAAACTAAACAGCAGCTAGGCGATCTGGAAGGCTCAGCTCAAGTTTATCGCCAAGTGCTTGATCAAAACCCAGGCGACATCAACGCCCTACAGGGGCTAACGGCCCTTTTGGTGCAGCAGGAACGGCCCCAAGCCGCCATCGGCCTGCTACAAGACACCCTCAAAACCGCTGAACAGGTTCAGGGAGAGGCGACCACCCAAATTGACACTACTTCTGTAACGCTCTTGCTAGCTCAGGTTTATGTCGAAACCAACGCTCCTGAACAGGCGCTTAAGCTTTACGATCAAGCCATTGCCGCTTCCCCAGAGGACTTTCGCCCGGTTCTAGCCAAGGCGCTAGTCCTCCAGGAACAGGCGATACCAAGACGGCTCAGGGCCTATTCACCCAGGCTACGGCTATGGCTCCGGCCCAGTTTAAAGATCAAATTCAGCAAATGGCCGCACAGAGTCAGAATCCAGCCTTGCTGCCGGTGGGGCCAGAAACAGTTCCATTGCCCAATGCCGAGCAACCTCCTGCCGCCCAACCTCCTGCTTCGGAATAGGCCAGCTCATCACAGTATTCCCCTCAGCTCTTTGGCTACCCCTCTAGCTAGCCACTTCAGCCGGTTTTTGGGTTCTGGCTACCCCTGCCTGAGTCGGGTTGCTACGGTAGCCCTCCACTGGTTCAAACTCGATATGGTTGAGTAGCGTAGTTACAAAGGCAAACAAAAGGAACGGCAGCGACAGCACCAGAATCAGCCCCACAGTAGCCAGGGCGTAAATCGGCTGACGAGTCCCCATTAGGGCCATGGAAGCCGCTAAACTAATGAACAAAATCACCAACCAGGCAATAATTTGCCCATAAATGTCGCCAAACGTTAAGGTGCAAGAAAAACGGTACTTGGTTTCAGTATTCATGGTGTCGTCCTGCCTCGAACTGTATGTCTCAGCATATCGGGACAGCCCCTGTCCTCAGGGTTTCTCAACATTTCCACAAAAGTTGCAATGAAATGTTGCAGATTTTCTCACTATGGGATATCGGTACCTACTGTTTCATAAGCCCTACGACGTGCTAAGCCAATTTAGTCAACCCGTTGGCGAACCACAGCGCCCAACCTTGAAAACGTTTATTCCCGTATCGGGGGTTTACCCTGTGGGTCGCCTTGACCGCGATAGCGAAGGGTTGATGCTGCTGACCGATCATGGTTGGTTACAGCATTGCCTTAGCGATCCTCGCTATGGGCATCCTCGCACCTACTGGGTGCAGGTAGAGGGTAGGCCAACTGCCGAAGCCTTAGATCAACTATGCCAGGGCGTTGTTATCCAGGGCTATCGCACCCGTTCCTGCCAGGCCATGCTCCAACCTGATGAACCAACATTGCCGCCCCGTGTGCCTCCCATTCGTTATCGCAAGAGCATTCCCACGACCTGGTTAACCATGACGCTGGGGGAGGGCAAAAATCGTCAGGTGCGTCGCATGACGGCGGCTGTTGGCTATCCCACCCTGCGGCTAGTGCGGGTGGCTATTGGCCCTTTAGAACTGGGCTCGCTACCCCCTGGCGAGTGGCGTTATCTGACTGACCCTGAACAGCAAGCGTTAATTCAACTAGCTAAGGGTGGCCCTAGAAGCCAAGCCATTGGGGCAGCTAAATCGCCAACCCAGGGGCATAAGAATTTAGATTAAGTAGGGAGTGCGCTAATATTAGCTTGCTGTTGCTAAGGTTAGCTCTGGCTCCCATGCCATACTGAACTTACACGCAAACTGGCTTAGCTTTGGATCGGCGGTTGAGGATGCTAATTTGTCCTTTCTGCAAATTTGAAAATACAGATAAAAACGTGGTCTGTGATCAGTGTGGCCAACCGTTGCAGCGCTGGTTCAGCCTAGTGTGGTGTAAAGATGTGGCCGCACCAGTCAACTTAGAAGGCGCTTTAGAGGGCGCTTATGTGGATTCAACCTATCGTTATCAGCGCCTCGGAGTACCCATAACTGAGGTAATCGCGTCCGGTGCTACGGTAGTTAGCCAGCAGGTCTTAGATTGCCAGCCCACCGTTGATTCACCGTTGAAGGAGCTACAGGCGCTCTGGCTTAACCAACCTAGCCTGGCCCTGGCGGCCTGTTCCGAGGCAGCGCAGTTGCCCTCAGCCGCGTTACCCTATCTGGCTCTACAAGCCGACTATTTTCCCTCTATACCAGAACTTCACGATGCGCTGGAAACCGATCAACACATTGCGCTAATTCTTGAAGACCGCAGCAACTGGCCATCCTTCACGTCTGTGTGGCCTGCCATAGCCTGCGACCCACTTCAACAAACCCAATGGCTATTTGAAATGACGCTGCTATGGCAAGCCTTAACGGCCTGGCGTGCTGAGGTTACCTTGCTCAATCCTAGGCGGTTGGTGCTGAGTCCTAATCAATTACTCTGCCTTACCCAGGTCGAACAGACCCAAGGGCCAACCTCCACCCTGCCCACCCTTGGGCAGAGTTGGCAGCGCTACTTGCTAGCGGATTCTGCAAATTTCGAGGCAGGTATCGTAGACCTCATTCAAGACCTGGCCAATGGCGACCTAATTTCTGTAGCTACCTTGCAGGAAGCCCTATCCGATCTAGCTCGACAGTATCGCCTCAGCCCGGCTTCATCATTCCCTGTTCCCCTAGAAACCGCCTTCGATGAGCCAGCACCGCCGATTGGCCCTTTAGCCGGAGAGCAACCCCCGCTCAGTGATGACGAACTCATTCAACTTGCCGAGGCCCAGGCCAATCTCACTGAGGTAGACGACGGCAATGATGCCCTAGAGTTACCAACTATGGTTCTGCCGATGAAGCTGGTAGCCATAGAAGATGCCGGACAGAGCCATGTGGGACAACAGCGAAGCCATAACGAGGATTGGTTTTTTACTCAAACCGAAGTCTCTAAAGCTAGCGATCCCTACAGCTCTAGGCTACAGGCACGAGGGCTATATATTCTATGCGATGGCATGGGCGGTCATGCCTCTGGAGAAGTGGCGAGCCAACTAGCCGTGACCACCCTGCAAGAGTACTTTGCCCAGCACTGGGGGGAGGAGCTACCCACTCACCAACACCTCAGTGAAGGAGTTGTGCAGGCTAACCAGGTGATTTTTGATGCCAACCAGGCCAAAGACTCCTCTGGCATTAGCCGCATGGGTACAACCCTGGTGCTGATGCTAGTACAGGATTTACAGGTTGCCGTGGCGCACGTCGGCGATAGTCGCCTGTATAGCTACAGTAAACGGTTGGGGCTCAGGCAACTCACCACTGACCACGAAGTTGGGCAGCGAGAGATTAACCGTGGGGTCGAACCTGCCATTGCCTATGCCCGCCCCGATGCCTATCAACTCACCCAGGCGCTAGGGCCCCGCGACCAAGAAAATCTCAGGCCAGGCATCAGCTATCACGACATTTTAGAAGACACTGTGTTCATTCTCTGTTCTGATGGACTAAGCGATCACGATTTGCTAGAACGCCACACGGCCAGCCACATTGCCCCCTTATTAAGCTCAAAAGTCAATCTAGATCAGGGTCTGGCCCAGCTCATTCAGTTAGCCAATGAAAAAAATGGCCACGACAACATCACCGCTGTGCTCGTCCGGCTGAAGCTGAGACCAGATATGGAGCGACCAGCCCCCGTCGGTTGAGTTAGGCTCACCAACGGGGGCAGACGTTGCTATGGCCTGGCATCCTGCTCAAAACAGTAGCCAGTTACTCTTGGCAAGCCTGATGAAGTCGGTCAGCCCTTGGGTCCAAAACTATATGAGGGGTCTGCCCCAGCTTGATTTTTGACACCTTGGGCCTCAGTATTAGTAGAAGTACCTAGCCATACTCCACTGTTTGTCCTGTAAGCAGCGGGAAATGGGTTATCTCGCTGATGCCAGCTAAGGCTGGTCTTCCTAGGATGAGACTACGGTGCAAAGCCCAACCCTATTGGGGGTAACGGCTGTCTTCTACTCTTCAAAACTACCTAATTGATTGAACCAATCAGAGCGCATAACCATGTCCACCCTTGAGAAAACTATTGAGGAAATGTTTGCGACTCGGCGGTTAACCCGTCGGGATCAACAAATGATCATGGCGATGTTTTCTAAACGAGACCTGAATGCCACCGATGCCGCTTTGATCAACCGCGTTTACGAGGCACTGAGCCAAGGTCGCCTGCGCGTGGTGGATTAGCCTGGCCAAACCAATTACTGTAAGGTCTCTACTTACTCAGAGGATTTTACCACCAATTCCAAAAAGCCCGTAGATGGATCCAAAACTCGCTGAAGGCAGAGGTTAGAAAGTTCAGCGAGTACAATTTCTGCTGTAGTCCGAACAAGGCATCCATCGGCAATGTGCCCGCCATACACGTGCCCTTGGTCGTCAGCCACCGCCCCGTGGAGATGTAGGCCGTGGGCAGATAGCGTGCCAGCCAGGCTAATCAGCTCAAAGGAACCCGTCAGGACGGTAGCCTCTGGTTGGGCGGCAAACCGCAGGGCCGCCGGATTCAAACTACCGATCCCTGTGAGAATCGCTGCGGCCTGTAAGTTATTTTGAACCGCAAACGACTTCAGGCTTTGTTTCAGGTCTTGCCCGGGGTGAAAACGCAAGCAATGGGTTTTCATGGGCGTTGTTCTTAATTTCCCTAAATTTGCGTTAGCCAAAGGCTAAAGACCCAACCGCCGCTGGCTAACTCAGTATAGTTACCCGAAACCCTACCAGTAATTGTCACAATGGTGCCATCGGTGAGGGTGCCCAGCAAATTAGATTGCGGATCAGGCTGTTGAAACACCAGGGCACCTTCACCGCCAGTCGAGACGCGCCGCTGCTGGCCGATGCCCGTAGGGGGCGGAGTGGTGGGAGGTGGTGTGATCGGGGGTGGGGTGGTAGGCGGCGGCGTGGTGGCCGCATACAGGGCACGCCAGGTAGCCGCATCAACAATGCCGTTGGGTGGCAAGCCGTTGACCCGCTGAAATTCACCGCACAGCCGCCTGGGTAACGTCGTCGTAAATGCCGGTAATCACAAAGTTTGAAGGCAGGAAGCCAATTTGCCGGAGGCGTCGCTGCAGATCAGCCACGTTGGGGTCTGGCACTAGGGACGGCAATGGCTGGGGACGAGTTGGCCCCTGGCCCGGCGCAAATTGAAGAAACGTCCCATCTACCCAGTAGCCGTCGGTAAGTTCTGTCCAAGTGCCGCTAAACCGACCCGTAATTGGCACCCGCGTACCGTTAACGTACTGACCAACCCGCACAAAGTTGGGGCCAGGGCCAGTTCTAACATTCAGTGCAAAGTTTGATGGCGTGTTGACAATGGCAACATTAACGGCAGGGCCTGGCGGAGTTGTGCCGATACAAGCTACTCGCTCCCTGGGTGCACTGCTCACCAAGTTACCTGCAACCCAGGTACCATTCGTGAGTTGAAGCCAGCCATTACGGCTCACTCCAGAAAGCTCTAGCGGGCAGTCCCGCCGAGTTTGCGTGTGAATCCCAAAGTTGGTACCTGGCCCCCAACGGCTGTTCAGGGCATAGCCAGAGGGTGTGTTCACGTAGACAATGCTGCCCCAGCGTTGATTGGCCCAGGCCGCTGGACTGACTAAGGCACTCAAGGTCAGCCCACCCGCCAGCACCGCCAGCACCCCAGCCTGATGTCGGGCAGACATCCACTGAAGTAAGGGCAGACCTAGGAATTCACCGCTTTCAGCAACTGGAACCGATAGATCAGTCTCATAGGCTAGCCACATCAGGGTTTGGGCCAAACTTTCCATTGCCGTGCCTATTATTAGTGCGCTCAACCAATCTAATCATACTGGTTTCGCTTGTATTCCTGAATATTCCCCAGAAAAAACGCAGAATCGCCTCAGCCACTTGGCCAAGGCGATTCTGTTTAATCCTCCACAGTCAGCTTGTTCATCCAGGAAAAGTGCTTACTCAATGAGTAGATCTTTAGGCGCAGGCGGTAGACATAGCTGGCACCACCAGCAGTGTTAGCCCTTGCCGACCGATAACCGTCACCCAGCTTGATACATCCAGAGCAAAATCTGCCAGGAAGGCATCTCCGCCGTTGTAGACTCTTGCTGGCCAGTAAGTACCCTCATAAAATACCCGCCCTTTGTCGCGAGGGGTAATGGCGCGCTCTACCCGTGCTGTCTTTTGCTCCTTGAAGAGTTCTATAGTGTGGGTCAGATCCATCGCTATCCTCCCAGTAAAATCACGGCTGTCTACTCGTTAGTGTTTAGAAAGACCCACTTGTGACAGCGCCCTTTCCAAACTCGCTACTCCCCCAAGGGCACACATCGACGGCTCCAACGGTGGGCAGTAAACCCCAACTTCAACACCGGTGGGTAGGACGATTGGCCATACCTAGGAACGATATTGGCTTTGACAAGGGAGCATTACCGACCCTATGACAGATTTTGAAGCGACCTTAAAGCCGTGGCCAGGTTTGATAAATGCTGTGTAAAGCTGGAGAAGCCAGGTTGGACGCCAAAGCGCTTTTCCACCGTGCCTCAGCTATTTATGGTACAACTTACTATAAGTCTAAACCCATCTGCCCTGTCCGTGCTATGTCCTATCCAGTCTTACATGTGCCTCCTGAGGATTACGGCCTATTGACCGATCTCTATCAGCTCACCATGACGGCGTGCTACGTGGGGGAGGGGTTAGACGAACGCTGGGCCAGTTTTGAGCTATTCACCCGGCACCTACCGGGAGATTATGGCTATCTAGTCGCCATGGGACTGACCCAGGCACTCGATTACCTGAGTCATTGGAGGTTCTCTACCGAACATCTCAACGCGCTCAAACAAACGGGACTGTTTGACCATGCCCCGGCAGAATTTTGGCCGCGGCTCGCCTCAGGCTCGTTTACCGGTAATGTTTGGGCGGTTCCCGAAGGCACCATTATATTTGCTAAGGAGCCAATCCTGCGGGTAGAAGCACCACTTTGGCAGGCCCAGATTGCCGAAACCTATCTGCTTAACGCCATCAACTACCAAACCCTGATTGCCACCCGCGCGGCACGGCTGCGGGATGTGGCGGGGCCAACGGCCAAGCTACTGGAGTTTGGCACCCGCCGGGCGTTTAGCCCCCAAGGGGCCATGTGGGCGGCGCGGGCGGCTCTGGCGGCGGGGCTGGATGCTACCTCCAACGTACTAGCGGCCATTCAGCTAGGCCGAAAGCCCGCTGGTACGATGGCTCATGCGCTGGTGATGGCCTTTACAGCGATGGCGGGTGACGAAGACGAGGCCTTTGACGCCTTTCAGCGCTATTTTCCCGGTGCGGCGTTGTTGATCGATACCTACGATACGATAGCGGCGGCAGAGCGATTGGCGGAACGCATCAAGCAAGGCCAAACCCAGGTGGCCTCGGTGCGGCTAGATTCGGGGGATTTAGTAGAATTGTCGCAGGCGGTGCGATCTCGCCTGCCCCAGGCCATGATTTTTGCCAGCGGTGATCTGGACGAGTACGAAATTGCTCGTCTACAGCGGGCTGGTGCTGTTATCGATGGCTATGGCTTAGGCACCAAGCTGGTGACGGGTGCTCCCGTTAATGGGGTCTATAAGCTGGTAGAAATCGACGGCATGCCGGTGATGAAGGAATCGAACAGCAAAACCACCTACCCAGGGCGTAAGCAGGTGTTTCGACGGTTTCAGGAAGGCCAGGCGGTGGGTGATCGCCTGGCCTTGATGGAGGAATCTCCTGCCCCCGGCGAGCAGCCCCTGCTGCAACGGATTATGGAGCACGGGAAAGTGGTGCAAGCCGCCGATTCCCTGGAGAGGATTGCCGCCCGCACAGCGGCTTCAGTGGCCAGTCTGCCTGCCTCAATCCGGCAGCTAGAAGCGCCAGATGCCTTCCCAGTAGAAATTTCCCAAGCGCTGCAACAGCTTACCGCCCACACCAGCCGCCACCGTGTTCCTCAACTGTCTGCTTGAGTGAGTAGTATTCAGCCAGAGTTGCCTGCTATGACCCGAATTGCCCTATTTGGCACCAGTGCCGATCCACCCCATCGAGGCCATGCGGCTATTTTGACCTGGGCTGCTACGCAGTTTGATCATGTGGCGGTATGGACAGCCAATAATCCCTTTAAGGCGCACCAGGCACCCCTGAGCGATCGCTTCCGTATGCTGGCATTGTTGATTGACGAGCTAGACGTGCCCCCTGGCCGTGTGCAGATCCATCCTGAACTGAGCCACCTCCGATCCATCATCAGTATTGAACGAGCCCAGGAACGCTGGCCCGGTGCCCAGTTTTCCCTAGTGGTGGGATCCGATCTGTTGGAGCAACTTCCTACCTGGTATCGGGCTCAAGATATTTTTGCGACGGTGGATATCCTGGTCGTGCCGCGCCCAGGTTATGCCATTACCGAAGCTGGCCTCAGCCTTCTAACGCCCCATACCCAGGTCACTATTGCCGATATTCCTCAGCAGGTCGATGTGGCCTCTTCCGACTACCGCCAGGCCGATACTGAGTCGGCGTTAACGCCTGCCGTTCAAACCTACATTGCTCAACACCACCTTTACCCATGCCCGGAAGACTCCAGAAAAACTCTGATTACGCCGTGACTAAAGCGGCTCTGGCCAACTTTAAGGTCGGGGTAGATAATGTGATCTTCTCGGTGGATACCGACCAGAATCGCTTGTTGGTGCTAGTAGTCATGCGCCACGAAGCCCCATACATGGGCTATTGGAGCTTGCCTGGTACCCTGGTGCGCCAGGGCGAATCCTTAGAGGGCGCAGCCTATCGGGTGCTGGCGGAGAAAATTCGAGTCAACAGCCTCTATTTGGAACAGCTTTACACGTTTAGCAGCCCCCAACCCGACCCCAGTTCCGCCCACCCGGCCTACGAAGTTCGGTATCTCTCGGTTAGCCACTTTGCTTTAGTACGGTTTGAGGATGCCGAGTTAATTGCCGATGGCGTCAGCGGCATTGCCTGGTATCCCTTGGCGCAGGTACCCAAACTGGCCTTTGACCACAATAAAATTCTCAGCTACGGGTACCAGCGCCTGCGCAACAAGCTGGAGTACAGCCCCATTGCCTTCGATGTGCTGCCAGAGGTCTTTACCCTTGGAGACCTTTACCAGCTTTACGTTACCGTGCTGGGAGAATGGATTTTCAGATTATTCCAACTTTCGGGCGCGCCTGCTGAAGCTGGGTTTTTACAGGAT
>JAAUUR010000434.1 GCA_012031045.1 Leptolyngbyaceae cyanobacterium SM2_5_2 | reverse complement strand
AGTGCAAATCCTGACCGATCCCAAGGGTCGTCATCCCCTCCTGCAAGAAGTAGAAATTGTTAAAATTGGAGTCCGTAATCCTGGTAAAGCTAGGTCTGTTGCCCTCGACACTCAATTTTTTACCGATGATTTGTTTAGTATTGTCAATGACCCCCAAATTCAAATTATTGTAGAAGTGATGGGGGGAATTGAGCCAGCCAGGGAATTAGTTCTACAGGGAATCGCCCAAGGTAAACACATCGTCACTGCTAACAAAGCCCTGATTGCCAGACATGGGGAAGAAATATTTGAACTGGCTAAACAGCACCAGGTTTATATCATGTTAGAAGCCTCCGTGGGGGGGGGCATCCCGATCGTTAATGTGATCAAACAATTTTTAGGGGCAAATCGTATCACTAGCATCCTGGGCATTGTCAATGGCACTACCAACTACATCCTGACCCGTATGCAGCGTGAAGGCGGAGACTTTGAGCCGATTCTGGCCGATGCTCAGCGGCTGGGCTACGCCGAGGCTGATCCCTCCGCCGATGTAGATGGCCTGGATGCCGCCGATAAAATTGCGATTCTGGCTTCCTTAGCTTTTGGCGGGCGGATTCGGCTCTCGGATGTCTATAGCGAGGGCATTCGCCAGGTGACAGCGGCGGATATGGCCTACGCCAGCCGCCTAGGGTTTGTAATTAAGCTGCTGGCGATCGCCCGCCGCAACCTCCACCCCGACTCCAACGAACTGTTGGATGAGCTGCAACTGCGAGTGCATCCCACCCTGGTACCCCTGGCCCATCCCCTGGCCGCCGTGAATGATGTCTACAACGCAATTTTGGTAGAGGGCGATCCGCTTGGCCAGGTGATGTTCTTTGGTCCAGGGGCAGGGGAAGGCCCCACCGCCAGCGCTGTGGTGTCCGATGTCCTTAACATTGCGGCAACGCTGGTTTCCCACCCTGGCGTTGACCTTACTCCCGATACTATTAATCCGCTGCTGGCTTGCACCCACCAGCACTACTGCAAAATTAGCCCCATGGCCGACATTATCAGCCGTTTCTACGTGCGGCTGCTGGCCGAAGACCAACCCGGAGTTATTGGTAAGCTGGGCCTGTGCTTTGGGCATCACGCCGTCAGCCTGGAATCCATTGTGCAGATTGGCCTACGCGACGACTGTGCCGAAATTGTGATCGTCAGCCATGAAGTAACAGAAGCCCACTTCCAAACCGCCCTGGATGAAATACGGGATTTTCCAGAAATTCACAGTGTCGCCAGCGTGCTGCGGGTGCTGTGAAAGAGGAAAGAGGGAAAAGGGAAGAGAATATGGGGTTAGAAGTTTTGTATTTTCTGCCTTTTGCTTCTTCCTTCTTCCTTCCGCCTAACGTTTCATCGCCAAGGTAAGGCCATCGGCAATGGGTACCAGGCTGATTACCACTCGCTCATCTTTATATAGTCTGGCGTTAAAGTCGCGGATGGCCTGGGTACGGGTGTCTTGCACGGTGGAATCGGCCACCTGACCGGACCAGAGAACGTTGTCAATGGCAATCAGCCCGCCGGGGCGCACCAGTTGCAGGGCTTGCTCGTAGTAGGTGGGGTAGTTGCTCTTATCGGCGTCGATGAAGGCAAAGTCAAAGCTGTTGGCCTGTCCCGATGCGATCAGCTGGTTGAGGGTATCCACAGCGGGGGCAATGCGCAGGTCAATCTTGTGGGCTACGTTAGCTTTTTCCCAGTAGCGGCGGGCAATAGCTGTGTACTCTTCGCTGACATCGCAGGCCACCAGTTTGCCCTCTGGCGGCAGGGCCAGCGCCACCCGTAGGGCACTGTAGCCCGTGAACACGCCCACTTCTAGTGCCTTTGTTGCTCCAATTAATTGCACCAGCAGGGCCATAAACTGCCCTGTTCTGGCGCAATCTGCATCTGTGCCATCGGGTGCTGGGCGGTTTCCTGACGCAGGGCCATTAGCACATCAGGTTCGCGTACGGAATGGGCAAGCAAGTAGTCATAAAGTTGATCGTTAACGGTGAGGGTGCGGTTAGACATGGCAAACGCTCAGTTAAAAATGACTGACCAGGAATATGGAGGAAAGTAAGGATTTTACCAGGCTGGAACTAAACCTGGCTTAATACTGAGTAGACCATGAAAACCCTGCCGGTAGATCCAGACGGACGCCGTGCCAAGGAGGCAAGGATGGAAGATGATGCCGTTGTGCAAATTTCAGCGATGGCGGGTTGGCTAATTGGCGTTAGCCATTACAAAGATAGGGGTTACCAATGCTGGCTGGTTAACCCTAATCTGGATGTTCTCAGTGATGGCACTTTCTACACCACCAGCAGTGCAGCCATGTCCGCAGGGCGTGCCTTTGTGGAGCGCTACCGATAACTAAAAGAGCGCTAACCGTTAGGGTAGAACGTTTTGCAGCCCCAGCACCCCAAAATAAACTAGACCCGCAACCCAAAAAGCCAGTAATCCAACCCTAGGGCTAGTCCTAGACATTCCCGATGGCCTAGGCTAACTGAGCCAGTGCATACCCGTCACAGAGAACCTGGCGCATTTGCTTCATATTGCCGGGCAGATCAATCTTCATGGCCTGCTCAATCAAAAAGTTGGGCACCGGAATAGTTGGGATGGCCTGCACGGCGTAGGTCAGCAAGGTACCTTCATTTAAGTCTTGCAGGTGCAGGTCAGCCGCAAAATGGGAAAAGGTGCCCTGCTCCAGGCGAAACTGGATGCGATCGCAGGCTGTTTCAAATACCTTAAGATAAACCTCTACCTGAGCCGTCAGCAGTACAAACCCCTTGCAACCCACCTGGTATAGGCGACGATAGCGCTGGGAGGTTGTTTTCACGGTTTCCAGCACTTCGCTGTGGGTGATGTTGGGAAAAAACTGAGTCCAACGGCGGTAATTGGTCACCTGGGGCCAAATCTGAGTGCGCGGCAACGGCACATACATATGAGCCATCACTGAAGCGGCTCCATTGGGAAGCGTCTGCGGGGTTAGTAAAATATCGCCTCGGAGCAGGGCAATCTGGTTGCTGGCCGAAAACTGCGTGGCACTTACGCCAGCGGACTCAGTTTGAAGTTTGGCTCTTTCTACACTAGCAATCATCTCGTTCTTACTCCTAACTACGGCGGTTTTCGCCCTGCAGATTCGCTCTGGCCTTTTGCCCACAGGTTAGATGACCCAGCCCATGCACTCTACCTTACTTGGCCATACCAGTGATGTTGAGTGGGGCCACTCTTTTTTTCACCCAATAGCCCCCGCCAAACAAGACCGCTAGTAGTATTATTACTATGCCTTTACGAACCTCCCTCCGAAGGACTGCTGAAGCTTTACAAGCTCAACAAAGATGATGCGTCGCCGTTATCCGCTACAACCCTTAACGAAGCTGTTTTTAGGTGCCGGCGCTAACCCTAGTCGTATGGTTGCTCAGGGGTCTAACCTGGCTAGCATCTCTGCCGGGTGCCGTACTGTGGGTGCTGATTTTGCTATGTTTTGGCCTGGGGATTGTGGCCAGCCTACAGCGGATGCGCTAAGCCCCTGTTGCCTTGGGTTATGCCCCGGCTATCCAGCCTCGTTGAGGCTGGCGGTTGATCTTAGGCTAGCGGTTGATCTTAAAAGACTCAAAAGAGGGCGGTGGCGGCGTGGTACGGGTTCCCCAGACTGGTTGGCCTGGCCCACCCCGATAGGACATGGCCCCGATATTGAACTGTGCCCCTGCCAGGATTAGCCATAGCCAAGCAAATAATCCCATCAAGGTGAGGCCGAGGGTGAGGAAAAGCCCATAGGCTAAAGTCTGGGACTGAACCCAGCCAATTCCCCATCGGCATAGGGCCAAAACACCTAAGCCTAGGCTTACGGTTAGCCCTACGCCAGGCCATAGGGGGCAACCAGAGGGCCATTGCCGGGGGCTAAGGCGATGCACCAGAGCCACACCCAGGCCCGTCAGCCCGACACTGACCAGAAAGCGTAAAAGGCCAACTAGCCCTGGCCAGCGTAGCCATCCTACTGCGCCGCTGCTGCCTGGGGTAGATGGAACGGCTTGGCCAATGAGACTACCCACCAACCCTATCGTCAGCAGGACGATGCCAGTCAGCAGCCAGGGCCAAAGCTTGCCTACCCAGCCGGGTCGCCGCGACGGGGCACCTTGGTAAATC
>JAAUUR010000433.1 GCA_012031045.1 Leptolyngbyaceae cyanobacterium SM2_5_2 | reverse complement strand
GCTGCAATATCCCGCCACCGATGGGGCGATTTACGATTATGAGGATTTCATTGCCCAGGCCCACCAGGCCAGCGCCCTGGTCACTGTCGCGGCCGATCTGCTCAGCCTCACCCTGCTGCGCCCCCCCGGCGAATTTGGGGCGGATATTGTGGTCGGTAATACCCAACGCTTTGGCGTACCTCTGGGCTTTGGGGGTCCCCATGCGGCGTTCTTTGCCACCCGCAACACCTTCGCGCGTAAACTGCCAGGTCGCCTGGTGGGTATTTCTAAAGACACCTACGGTACTCCGGCCCTGCGCCTGGCCCTGCAAACCCGCGAACAGCACATCCGCCGCGATGCCGCCACCAGCAACATCTGCACCGCCCAGGTATTGCTCGCCATCATAGCTAGCCTGTACGCGGTCTACCACGGCCCAGAGGGTCTGAAGGCCATTGCCAGCCGCATCCACCACCACACCCAAACCCCTGGCCAGCGCCTTATTAGCCGCCGGATTTACCCTGTGGCAGGAGCCCGTCTTCGATACCCTGCGCGTCACCGTGGGTGATCGCCAAGCCGCCATCCTCAGCCGCGCCGCCGCCCACCGCATCAACCTGCGCGTGCTGGATGCCGAAACCCTCGCCATCGCCCTCGACGAAACCGTCACCGCTGCCGATCTTGACGATTTGCTAGAGGTTTTTACTGGGGAAAAGGCAGAAGGCAGAAGGCAGAAGGCAGAAAGTCCAAACTCTAAACTCCAAAATCCGCCCCACCCCCACCACTCCACCACCCCACCTACCGCCGCATATCTCCCTACCTCACCCACCCCACCTTTAACCGCTACCACTCGGAAACGGAGCTGTTGCGTTATCTGTATCGCTTGCAAAACAAGGATCTCTCCCTGGCGACAGCGATGATTCCGTTGGGATCTTGCACGATGAAACTGAATGCGACGGCGGAGATGCTACCGATCACCTGGCCGGAGTTTGGCCAGATTCATCCCTTTGCCCCCGCCGAGCAAACCAGCGGCTACCGGCAGCTCTTGCTGATTTAGAAGCTTGGCTGGCTGAAATCACGGGTTTTGCCGGTATTTCCCTCCAACCTAATGCTGGTGCTCAGGGGGAATACACCGGTCTGCTGGTAATTCGGGAATACCACCGCCAGCGGGGTGATCACCATCGGCAGGTGTGTCTGATTCCCCAGTCGGCCCACGGCACTAACCCCGCCAGTGCGGTGATGGCCGGGATGACGGTGGTGGCGATCGCCTGCGACAAAGCTGGCAACATTGACGTGGCGGATTTACAAGCTAAGGCCGAGCAGCACCGTGATAACCTGGCGGCGCTGATGGTCACCTATCCCTCTACCCACGGCGTGTTTGAGGCTGAAATTATCACCATCTGCGATATCGTCCACACCAATGGCGGCCAGGTTTATATGGATGGGGCCAATATGAACGCCCAGGTTGGGCTCTGTCGTCCGGCGGACTTTGGGGCTGATGTTTGCCACTTAAACCTGCATAAAACCTTTTGCATTCCCCATGGTGGCGGCGGGCCGGGGGTCGGGCCGATTGGGGTAAAAGCTCACCTGGTACCCTACCTGCCAGGGCATAGCCTGGTGGCTGGGGTAGGTGGCCATCAAGGGATTGGTGCCGTAACCTCCGCCCCCTGGGGCAGCGCCAGCATTCTGCCAATTTCCTGGATGTACATCGCCATGATGGGCGGCAAAGGGCTGACGCGGGCTACGGAAATCGCTATTCTCAACGCCAACTACATCGCCCATCGCCTGGCCGGGCACTACGATATTCTGTATACCGGGCAAAACGGGCGGGTGGCCCATGAATGCATTCTCGACCTGAGGCCGTTCAAAAAATCTGCCGATATTGGCGTGGAAGATGTGGCCAAGCGGTTGATTGACTACGGCTTCCATCCCCCCACCATGTCCTGGCCAGTGGCGGGCACGCTGATGGTGGAACCCACCGAAAGCGAATCCAACGTGGAGCTAGACCGCTTTTGTGAGGCCATGATCGCTATCCGGGAGGAAATTCGGGCCATTGAAATGGGCCGGGTCGATCGCGACAACAACCTGCTCAAAAATGCCCCACACACGCCAGTGGATCTGGTATCTGACTGGAACCGCCCCTACAGCCGCGAGCAAGCCGTTTTCCCGACCTCCTACACCCGGTTAGCTAAGTTCTGGCCAGCGGTCAACCGTATTGACCAGGCGTTTGGCGATCGCAACCTGGTCTGCTCCTGCGTGGGAATGGAGGCTTATCAGGCTTAACGCTTACTGGAAGAACGCTTCATCCTCAACCCCAGAGAATAGACGGTGGCAGGTCATCCTTAAGGCGAAAGCGTTTGCCAAAGTAACGATAGTTCATCACCAGGGCTAAGTGTATGTACTCAAACAACTTCACCAGCCACGACACCGACTCAATGGTCATGCGCTCATAGTGGAAAAAGATCTGGGTGAGGCGTTCTTCTAGCTTGTGAATAATCATCGGGCAGCCCAAAACTAAATTCAGCAGAATAGCCGCATACTTATGGGGAGAAATCTCACGGACATACTTTTTCAGGGAATGAAAGTTTTGGGCTGACTGATTATCTCTGTAAAACATCATCTCATCCAGAATTTTTTTGAACGCTTGAATCACCGTTGCTTTCATCACCCCACTGCTGCTTTCCATGGATTTTAGAGAATGGGTAAACCGTTCAACCAAGCGGCTTTTATGCTGGGGAGTCAGCATATCTAGAGGCTGAATCATATACGCCAAAACATCGTCCCGACACTGGCTCATATTGGCATCGGGCCGATAGCGCCGAGAGAATTTACTGGCTTTTTCCCTAAAGTTACCGGGGCGATGGGTATTGTATAGCTTGATCCCCTGCGCCAGTTCCTCATTGGAAAGTCCGGTAGGATTGAAGGCAGAAAGGTGGGTAGGATTCAGGACAAGCTGCGCTGATTGCTGCCAGCGCTGTTCCCAATAAACACTCAGGTCTCGCCGGAGTTGATAAATGCGTTTTTCTCGATGGCGGCGAATCCCTTCTGAAAGGCGAAGGGAGGGCGTTTTAACACGCTGCTTTTCAGCATCAAGACGCTTGATATCATTAGTTATTGTGCCATTGAAATAGAGAAAGCTATAGCGCGGAAATAAATCACCGAAAATCTCTTCTTCACGGTGCTGGTTGGATGGTTCAACCAACCTAGCCTGGCGGCGAACGCACTGGTACATATCATGCTGAATGTATCGATGCAAGGCGCGGCGGAGCTTTCTAGTATCAGGATTTTGAGCATTGCTAGGGGCCTTTGCCAACCGATCAACTAGCCGCTTCAAATCATCGTGGCGGGCCACATCAAGATGCAGCGGGTTAATCGCGGTGTAAATGCAGCGATTAATAAACAGGAGCCCCTTTATCTCTCCAAAGTCTGGAGCGTTCACAATTCGCCGTAGAGCTTCCTGAACCAACCTATTGCGGGGCGCACTAAAATCCACTAGCAGCTTATACACCCGCTCGCTCGTTTCGTGCTGGCCAGAACCTAAAGCAATTTCGCGAATGTAGCTATAAACGACCTCGTGATCACACATTTCCCTGACCCCACCTGTGGTAGACGACCGACGTGTCACCCTCAAGAAGAATGCACACAACAAACCAACACCCGATGGCTTGCCCTGACGATTTGCCTTACCTACAGCATTGACTTGCTGGGTAAGCACAGTCTGCTTATTAACATCTTATTAAAATCAAGGCTTGCACGATTAGCCGTGTACCTCGCTAGCTTCAAAATGTTGTAGATCAGGCCAGTTCAGCTGGTCGCTTTTGGATGTGGCCAACAGCCCAGTCAGTCAGAACATTAACCTGACAGCAACACTCTTTCTACTCATTCAGATAGATGGAAGACCTGCCATTATTATGCTGGATATTCTGCACTTAACACAAGCCCCACAACCCGTCAATTTGGGTGTATCCACAGAAATTAACACTCCCCTAAGTAGTAAATTCCCCGATATGTCTCTGGTGCGCATCCGTAAGACCACGGATATTAGTCAGGATCGAACCAGCGATTGAAGCCGGAACAACGGTCTTAAGTTCCCAAAGCAAATGCCCGGTTGACACCTGCCACAACTGCACCTGCGCGCGCCGTACGTTTACGTTATCGCTGGC
>JAAUUR010000019.1 GCA_012031045.1 Leptolyngbyaceae cyanobacterium SM2_5_2 | reverse complement strand
CTTTCAGGTGAATAGGCAGATTATCCGCCGTCTAATCCCCCTCTGAGGGTAGATAAGCTGCCAATAATCTGCATAATAGCCCTCTTAGGGATAGATAGGCCGCAAAGATCTATCCATCTTCCGCTTTACCCAACGCACGCCGCATCATAAAACTGCGGCGCCTCACGCGGGGCGATAATGGCACCTTACCTGGGATGGCTAGTATGGGTGGCATTTGCTACAAAGCCACAGGCCTATGTCAAAAAAAGTTGTTCACTGGGTTGACAAGCTGCATTTGTACCAGTAGTCTTTTACACTAAGCCGTTTGCACAAGGCGGCGGTTCAACCAGAGCTCGAAAATCTCGGCGCTGCCGGTCGGTGTTCTCAGCACCAACAGGCAGCTAACCCCGCAAATCTCTCATGCAGATTGCGTGGCTAGGGTTTATGGTACCCCAGCCCCCAACCTTGCATTTCAAAAGCGTGGGTGGCTGGGGTTTTCGTGTTCTTTTCCTCACCCACCCCGTCCTGCGGGCACCCCTCCCAGGAGGGGAATACCCCGCCCTGCGGGCACCCCTCCGAGGAGGGGATGGTTGTCGTCCCCTCCTCGGAGGGGCAGGGGTGGGTCTATCCATCTCGTAAGGAAAACGAATGCCATGTTGCAATATCCCGAATCGGATGCCGATGGCGCATCCAATCTTCCGCCTGCGTCATCTTCCAGACCGCAGCCCCAGCCGGAGCGCGTGCGCCATGTGCTCTACGGCAGTTTGCGGGGGTTAGACCGGGTGATCAAAATTCTGCATCGCTACGGCTATGCCGACCCGAACGATTGGTGCGAACCGATCCCTGTTCCCACTCCTGAGGCTGACTCCAGTGGTGAGCGCCGTCCTACTACGGCATCGCCTAATCAGTGGATGGTGGTGATGGATAAGATCCTGCGGCTGGAGTAAGCCAGCCTGGGCAATTAGCATAGGCAATGTCGCTGCCCTTTCCTACCCTGGAAGAGGGCAGCGGCAGAACAGTTTGGCCTGCTCAAAAAACGTAAAAGCATTCACCTAAACGTGAGCAAGGAGCCGCTCTTTGGGCAATTGATCCACATCTTAGAGAGCAGCGCATTAAGTTACGACGGCGACTCAGGCAAAAACTGGAGACCGTAGCGGGCGGCGATCTCAGCCACCTGAACGCGATCCAGAGGCCGATCTTTAGGCAATTGATCCACCTCGGCAAAAAATTGCTCAAAGCCGCCGGGGGTCATGGTGTTCATGGCCATGCCTGGCTCAGTGCCGATATTGCGAAAGGTGTGGGGAATGTGGGCAGGCAAATGGACAAAATCGCCAGTGGTGGCGGTTATCGTTTCATCCCCAAAGCGAAACTCGTAGGTGCCGTTGAGAATATAAAACAGTTCATCTTCCCGGTCGTGTACGTGCAGCGGGGGGCCACCCTGGGGCGGGGTGGTGCTAATCACCACCGAGTAGGCCCCGTTAGTCTGCGGGCTGAGGATTTTGCCCACCATTTCTAGCCCGAAAATTTTCCAGGTGATACCCGCTTCCGACGCCACCCAAAACGGTTCAGAGGCCGCTTCAGGGACACTGGGGTTGGAGGTATCTGCACGAGTCATACCAAATGGGCGGCCCAGACTAAGAGCCGCCAGAGCAATCAGTACGCCAACAACCACAAACCCTAAGCGACGCCAGACTCCGTAACGGCTGAGGGTAAGACTTTTCGGTTTAATCGTCATGGTTGGGCGGGGGGAAAACGCTTACTTGAGAATACGCCTACTCCATCCGTTCCGCCAGTTCCATCCAGCGCTCGGTGGCGGTGTCGATCGCCGTCGTCAATTCCCCCAACCGTTCCGACAGCCGCGTCACCTCTTCATAGTCCGTGGGTGTGCTGCCGTAGAGCTGCTTTTCCAGGGCTTCCTTTTCAGCCTCCATGGCCGGAATTTGCGTCTCTAATTGCTCATACTCCCGTTTTTCTTTGTAAGACAGCTTTTTGGTTCGAGTGGCGCTCCCATTTTCGACTATTCTCTCCAGAGCTTCCCCTTCTGCCCTCTGCCCTCTGCCCTCTGCCTTCTGCCCTCTGCCTTCTGCCTTCTCTGCCTTTCCAGCTTCCACCGCCTGCTTATAATCCAAATACACCGAGTAATTCCCCGGATACTGGCGCAGCACGCCGTTGCCCTCAAAGGCAAAGATGGTGTTCACGGTGCGGTCGAGGAAGTAGCGATCGTGGGAAACCACCAACACACAGCCGTTGAACTCCTCCAGATACTCCTCCAGCACGGCCAGGGTTTGCACATCCAGGTCGTTGGTAGGCTCGTCCAAAATCAGCAGATTGGGGGCCGAGAGCAGCACTTGCAGGAGAAACAGCCGCCGCCGCTCACCACCAGAGAGCTTGTTAAGGGGGGCGTACTGTTGGTTGGGGGTAAACAGAAACCGCTCCAACATTTGCGACGCGGTGATCACGCTGCCATCGGTGGTGGTAACCAGTTCGGCGGTTTCCTTCAGGTATTCGATCACCCGCTGGTTGGGGTTGTTGAATAAGTCTTCGGAATGCTGGTCAAAATAGCCGATGTGGATGGTGGAGCCAATATCTACCGTGCCCGTGTCGGGCGCTAGCCGCCCGGTGATGATGTTCATCAGGGTAGATTTGCCGACGCCGTTGGGGCCGATGATGCCCACTCGGTCATCCGGCGCAAAGGCGTAGGTGAAGTCTTTGAACAGGGTGCGGCCTTCGTAGGCTTTGGAGACCTGCTCCAGTTCGATCACTTTTTTGCCAATGCGGCGGCCAGCGGTGGAGATATCCACCTTGCCCAACGATGATTTGAACTCGCGCGCTTGCATTTCACCAATGCGGTCAATGCGGGCCTTTTGCTTGGTGCTGCGGGCTTTGGGGCCACGCTTCAGCCATTCCAACTCGCGGCGCAGTACCCCGGCGTGTTTCTTTTGAGAGCTGACGTCAGCCGCTTCGGCCAGGGCTTTTTTCTCCAGGTAGTAGGCGTAGTTGCCGCCGTAGCCATAGAGATCACCCCGGTCGATTTCTAGAATGCGGTTGGTAACCTGGTCGAGAAAGTAGCGATCGTGGGTGATCAGCAGCAGCGCCCCGCGAAAGCCCGTCAGGTAACTCTGTAACCACTCTACGGATTCGGCATCCAGGTGGTTGGTGGGCTCATCCATCAGCAGGGCATCGGGGTCGGCTAGGAGGGCAGCGGCGATCGCCACCCGCTTGCGGTATCCTCCCGATAAATCCCCCACTTTGGCATCAAAGTCATCAATGCCCAGCTTGCTGAGGATGACCTTGGCGTTGGTTTCCAAATCCCAGGCATCGGCGGCGGCGATCTTTTCGGCCACCGTCGAAAGTCGCGTCATCAGGGCATTGGTTTCTCTTACGCCCTGGGCCAGGTGGTGGGAGAGGTCTTCGTACTCGCGAATTAGCGCCATCTGCTCGCCTGCGTCGGCAAACACCTGTTCAAGCACGGTGTGATCGGCCTCAAAGTCCGGCTGCTGCGGCAGGTAGACGACCTTAGCCCCCGGATTCACCCAAAACTCGCCACTATCGAAGGGTTCTAACCCGGCAATCATCTTTAGCAGGGTGGATTTACCGGAGCCATTGGTGCCAATTAGTCCGACCTTGTCGCCTTCCTCCAGGCTAAAGCTAGCATCGCGGAGAATTTCCTTAATGCCAAAGTCTTTGTGAACCGAGCGCAGGGTCAAGAGAGTCATGGCAAAAGGATGACGGCAGAGACATTGACGTTTTAAGCTAAGAGCGGTTTAGCTTGCAAGATCAGGATAACCTTCCAGAATACTTCTATGGCAAACTCTCCTGCCCCGATTAGTCCTTGGCAGCTTAAACCCTGGTGGTGCCAGCCCTGGTCTATTGTACTGACCGGCGTAGGGCTAATTTTGGGCAGTTGGGTGCTGCTGCATCGCTGGTGGGTGACGCTGCTGGTGGCCATTCCGGTGGGCGTGTGGATGGGCTTCTTTGTGCTGGTTTGGCCCCGCCTTGTGATTGAAGCTAGCGAAGTAGAGTAAGCGAAGTAGAACAGCCGATTAATTAGTAGGCAGACTCTTTAAGCTTTTTACAATAAAAAAGCAGCTCTCTCATCACCCCAAATCCCTTGACGGCTGACCCGCGCCTTACCCCCATCGCCGAGTACTTTGCCACCCGTGGCTGGCAGCCGTTGCCCTTTCAGGCTGAAACCTGGGCGGCTTACCTGGCGGGCCAGAGTGGCCTCATTCAGGTGCCCACCGGGTCAGGCAAAACCTACGCAGCGGTGATGGGGCCAATGGCCGAATTGATTCCTAATCCAACGGCGGGGCTGTATCTGCTGTACATTACCCCCCTGCGGGCGCTGTCGCGGGATATTGAGCAGGCGATCAAAGCTCCTATTGAAGCCATGGGCTGGGCCGTTACCGTTGAGTCGCGCACGGGGGATACCAGCAGTTCCCAAAAGGCCAGGCAGATTAAGCAGATGCCCCACATCCTGATCACCACGCCGGAGTCCCTGGCGGTGATGCTGTCCTATCAAGATAGCGCCAAGCGGTTTGGTGCGCTGCAAGCCGTCATCCTGGATGAATGGCACGAGCTGATCAGCTCCAAGCGGGGCACTCAGGTGGAACTGTGCCTGGCCTTTTTGCGCTCCCTACGGCCCCAATTGCGTACCTGGGCCATTTCGGCCACCTTGGGGAATCTGCAGGAAGCCGCCCAAACCGCCGTGGGGCTAGGCACTGAGCCGGTGATCATCCGCGCTAACCTGAAGCGCGATACGGTGATCAAAAGCATTCGGCCTGAGTCGGTGGATACCTTTCCCTGGGCCGGGCACCTGGGCCTGCGAATGTTTGAAACCCTGGTGGAGGCGTTGGATATCGACAAATCCACCCTGATTTTCACCAACACCCGCAACCAGGCCGAGCGCTGGTATCAGGCGCTCAGCTTTGCCCTGCCGGAGCAGGCCGACAAACTGGCCCTGCACCACGGCTCCATTGACGTGAACCAGCGGGAGGCGATTGAGGCTGGGGTCAAAAACGGGGCAATTAAGTGGGTGGTGTGTACCTCGTCGCTGGATTTGGGGGTGGATTTCCAGCCGGTGGAGCGGGTAGTGCAAATTGGCAGCGCCAAGAACCTGGCCCGACTGTTGCAGCGAGCGGGGCGATCGGCCCACGTGCCCGAAGGCACCTCCGAGGTCTTTTTTCTACCCACCAACGCGCTGGAACTGCTGGAAATTTCTGCCTTTCGGCGCGGCTTAGCCACCGGCGATATGGAAACCCGCCACCCCCAGCCCAAGCCCTACGATGTGCTGGTGCAGCACCTGGTTACCCTGGCCTGTGGGGATGGTTTTGAGCCCCAGGCCATCCTGGCCAGCCTGCGGCAAACCGTGGCCTACGACGACCTCACCGATGAGGAATACCAGTGGGTGCTGGAGTTTATTGAACAAGGTGGTCAGTGTTTGCAAGCCTACCCCCGCTACAAAAAAGTGGTGCGGGAGGATGGCCGCTACCGCATCAGTGACACCAAACTGGCCCGCCTGCACCGCATGGGCATTGGCACCATTACCTCCAACACTCCGGTGCGAATTGTATACACCAACCGCCGAGAAATTGGCACCGTGGAAGAGTCCTTTGTCTCTCGTCTGAAGAAGGGCGACGTGTTCTTTTTCGCGGGGCGGCAGTTGGAATATTTTCAGATGAAGGACATGGTGCTCTATGTCAAAGGCACCACCCGCAAGTCCACCGTGACCCCCACCTGGGGCGGCGGGCAGTTGGCCATTTCTGACACCCTTAGCCATCACCTGCGGCGCGAGGTAGAGAGGGTAAGGTTGGGGTTGGGGCGGAAGCGGGAGCAGAGAGGCCGAGGGGGACTGTTGAGGCGGAGAACGCTGACCCTAATAAAGAAATTGAGTGTATTGTGCCTATCCTAGAGGCTCAGCAGCGGCTCTCTACCCTGCCCAGGGCCGATGAGCTGCTGGTAGAGTGCTGCAAAACCCGCGAAGGTCAGCATCTCTACGTGTTTCCCTTTGAGGGGCGGTTTGTCCACGAAGGGTTGGGATTTCTGTGGGGTTATCGCTTTGCGCAGCAAAAAACCGCAACGTTTACCATTTCCGTCAACGACTACGGGTTTGAAATCCTCGGCCCCAAGGGCTACCCCTACGCGGATCTCTTCTCCAGCGACTTCTTTAGCCTGAAAAATCTGGAGGAGGACATCCGCGCCAGCCTCAATATTTCAGAACTGACCCAACGCAAGTTTCGGGGTGTGGCCCAGGTGGCCGGGCTGGTGTTTAAGGGTTACCCTGGCTCTCGCAAAACCTCTAGCCAGCTTCAGGTCAGCACCTCCTTGCTCTACGATGTGTTTACCAAGTATGAGCCCGACAACTTACTGCTTAAGCAGGCCGAACGGGAGGTACTACAAGACCAGCTCGAAACCCACCGTCTGGCCAAAACCCTCAGCCGCTTAGACCAGCGTTCGGTGGTTTGGAAAACACTAAACGCCCCTCACCCCTGGCCTTTCCGCTGTTGGTTGAACGCCTCAATTCTCGGATGTCGAACGAAACACTGATGGAGCGGATTCAGCGGATGAAAGACTTGTGGGAGAAACAATAATGCCCTTTGGACTGTTGGATAGTGATTTGCAACATATTCTGGATGCCTTTTAGGAATTTGACGAAATCTCTGAGGTAATTTTGTTTGGCCCCGTGCCAAGGGCAACTATAAACTGGGGTCGGATGTGGATTTGGCGATTAAGGGAAATCGCCAAATCCACCGCACCGTCGCCGCCCTGGCCGACGCCGACAACGCCCTCGACATCTTCAAAAACTACGATGTCCTGGTGGATGGCACCGACAACTTCCCCACCCGCTACCTGGTTAACGACGCCTGCGTGCTGCTGAATAAGCCTAACATCTACGGCTCGATCTTCCAGTTTGAGGGGCAGGTCACGGGCTTTAACGACCAGGATGGCCCCAACTACCACGACCTCTATCCCGAACCACCGCCGCCGGGTCTGGTGCCCTCCTGCGCTGAAGGCGGCGTGTTGGGCGTGTTACCTAGCATTAATCGAAAAGCTCATTGACTACGAAATGTTCTGCGGCATTCCCCAAGCTCGCCAGGAGGCTGAGAAAGCAATGGTTGACATCCCCGAAATGACCGTGACCGAACTCAAGCAGGTGCTCGACAGCGGTGCGAACGACATTCTGCTGCTGGATGTGCGTAACCCCAATGAGTATGAAATTGCTAAAATTCCCGGCTCGGTGCTGGTGCCCCTGCCAGATATTGAAAATGGCAGCGGCGTTGACCAGGTGAAGGACATGCTGAACGGCCACCGATTGATTGTGCACTGCAAAATGGGTGGACGCTCCGCCAAGGCTCTCGGCATCCTCAAGCAGCACGGTATTGAAGGCACTAATGTTAAAGGCGGCATTACCGCCTGGAGCAAAGAGGTAGACCCCTCTGTGCCGGAATACTAAGCCAGCGATCGGGCCGGTCTAAGCGGCGGCGACTATTCACACGTTCTTGTAAACCGACATGCCGCAGGTTGACAGGGGTTAATTAAGGAGACAGTACCGGTAGGCCGGAAAGCCCATAAGGCGAATGATTTTGCTGTGCTCTTCCGAAAGGTCACTGACCTGCTGGGCTGACCCCATAGAAACCAGGTAAATGGCCTGAAATGTCTGCAAAATCCAGCGAAAGGTCGGCTTACAGGTCGGACGCTGCTTTTGGTCGAGCACCGTGGCATCGGCTTGAGCCAGTTGGGCTCTGAGTTGGCGCTGGCCCAGACTGTAGACCAACAGCGTCAAGGCCATATCTAGAACAGTCGAGAGCCCTATCCACCAACGTTTGAGCGGCCTTGAGGGTTTGTGGCACCCGGCTCAGCCAGGGCAAACTCCCCACCTGCTGGAGATTAGATTCACTGTAAAACGCCGCATCGGCCATCATCAAAGCGGGCGTCTGCCATTGCTCAGCAAAGGCTCGCATCAGCCCCGCAAAGCTCTGAGTGTCGGTTTCGTTACCACTAAGGAGGCTACCAACCCTAAGTGATCCAGATTCTCTATTTCCAAGGCGCGATCCCCAAGGCGCGATCCCATTCCTTGCTCTGAGCTTACCTTAGCCGCCCTCAATATCCCTTTTGTCAACCTGCGGAATGTCGGTTTAATCGGCGCGCAGCATTACCGATGGCCCCTGGTAGCGGTCTTGCTGAACTAGGGTAGAAGCCAGCTTTGGGAGGCGCTATGGTGTATTTGAGAATTTTTCTCATTTGCCAACAGTTACGTTATTCTAGCTGTTCCTATGTCCGTGTCGTTCGCCGCCGATACTGCTTCAGAAGTCCTTTGGGTGAAGAATCAGCAAAGTGTAGACGGAACTGAATGGACTGGGGAAATCGGAGCAGATTTTGGAGAGGGAAACTTTTATGGCATTGATCTAATGCCTGGTCTGTGGATAGATTGCTCGGAAGCGCAGTTTTTCGATGATATTGAAGTTCAGGAAGGAGTCCACGAGCATCAGATTCAATTTTGTGTTCATGCCTCTGGAGCTACCTATCCTAATGGTGTTTACCCTCCACTAGATTGCAACCGGGCTTATTTTTCCGGATCAGGACTATCACCGGGTTATCAATGCCACTTCCCGAAGCACTCGTTCATTGCTTCGGTTGATATTCACGTTGAACCCTCGTTATTCACGCAACTATTTCCCATCTTCTCAGAAGCACCCTCAGCCTTGGGGCAGTTTGTGCAAACGGAGGATTGGAAGGTGTCGCGGTTTCCACGGGTGACTCCGGCCATGCAGGCGGTGGTGCGGCAGATTATGCAGGTGCCGGTGGTGGGGGCAATGCGGCGAGTTTACCTGCAAGCGAAGGCACTGGAGTTGATGACGCTGATTCTAGATCCGATTTTGCGCGACCAGGATGTGTTAGACCAGGCCAACCGAGCGGAGGCGCTGCCGCTGAAACCTAAAACGGTTGAGAAACTGCATCACGCCAGGGAAATTCTGCGGAATTCGCTGGACGATCCACCGTCGTTGCTGGCGTTGGCGCAGCAGGTAGGGATGAGCGATCGCACCCTGCGGCGAGGCTTTCAGGAATTATTTGGCACAACGGTTTTGAGCTATCTGACCCAGCGGCGAATGGAGCGGGCAGAACAATTGCTGCGGGAAACGTCGCTGACGGTGGCGGAGGTGGCGAACCAAGTAGGCTATGCGCACCTGGGCCAAACCTTAAAGGGTGACAACATGGCTAGACCGCTTGCTGCATGAGGGATAGGGCTCGGAGACCCCGCTGAAAAAAGAGACGTTTGTGGGGTTTAAGCGCCATCAACTGGAAGGCTTGGTTGGCCCATAGTTCCATCCCATAGATCCACCGTTGACCGTAGAGGCCCAGACTGAAATCACTGTGGCGCAACGTCTTATCCTGGTGTTCTTGGAGCCACATAGCATAATGATGGATGCGGAAACTCCGCATCCATCATTATGCTATGTGGCTAAACTATAGGCGATTGCAATGAGCAACACCAAAGCCAACAATCGGCGTTCATTGACCTTGTTATCCTCCAAGTTGTAGCCCCCGGTCTTACAGTCTTTGAAGATCTGTTCAATACCCCATCGACATCGATATGCCAGGTTGAATGCCGAGGTCTTTCACAACCGTATACTCAGCCTCTAAATTGACTTGAAAATACAAGTCTTTCTTCTGCCGAAAAGCAAACATGACGCCCCTAGAGTCCAACCATTGAGCTATGGAACTCGCGGTCTCCCAGCACGACTACAGGATAGTTCCTCAAGAGCGGTAGAACCGCTCTCAGCAGCCGTTTCTGAGTCTTGAGGTCGCTGTTTCCGCGCGACTTTAAGACCTCCCAATACAGCGGCAGAGCATGGGTACCCCAGACTAGACTGACCATGAAGATATTGCGTCCTTTCCATTCAGTTCGGTCGATAGCTAGAATCCAATACCCATATTTTTGATGCTTTAGTGTTTTGAGTCGTCGCCGTTGAGCTCGATTCAAGCCTCGTCCGGTTTGCGCTTGCCGAATCCAGTATTTCACCAGCGGAAACCACAGCAATTTAATACTCAGTTGAGGCAAAATTAAAAACCGCTGTAAGTTCCGTTTTCGACTGTCGTATTGAATCGGTTGAGGAAAGACACTGGCTAAAACCGATAGTTTGACCTGACGATGAACCTGTAGCAAGCACAACAATAGCTGCAGCGTCAAATACTGCTGGTGGCTCAGATGAGCCTGGAGGGTGGTTTGGTAGAATGCAGGAAACATATTGGGTTAGGGGAGTCTTCCAGAGACTCCCTATTTCTTATGCTTGCTATTCTCTCAAAGCTTTGTCCAGCTTGGTTTTGAACTCGCTTGTCACCCGTTAAGAATCAGGCCAGTCCTGCACAGAGAGCAGTTGAAACAAAAATCGTCAGCCATGCCCTCGGTAAAGCCGAAATTCCCCTTCATCCCCAGCGCATTGTTGTATTAGATAGTAGCTTTATTCTCGATCCCTTGTTAGCACTGTCCATCAACCCCGTGGGCGTTGCAAGTTGTTCTTACTGCATCAGCTCGGATACTTTGAGTGAATTTATTACTAATGTTCCCAATGTAGGGCATTGGGAACAACCGTCCTTAGAAAAAATCCTCAGCTTGAAGCCAGATCTGATTTTGGGCCATGTATGGCAAAAAGAATCCCATCCGCGACTGTCTGAGATTGCGCCTACAGTGATGATAGATACTGACAGTGAATTTGATTTTAAGCAAATTTTTAAGTATTTAGCTGAAATCTTGGACAAGCGAGATCGTGTTGAGAAAATTTTGGCTGATTATGATGGGCATGTTCAAAGATTTCGACAAAAATTTGGAGAAAAACTGAAGACCAAAACGGTATCGATTATCAATCTGTATGGTTCAGAAATTTCTATTTATGGAATAGATCTTAATCCTTATAGCCAGGTCATGAGTGATGCGGGCGTACAGTTTATTCCTGCTTATAGGGATATGAAGGGCTACTTAGGAATCAGCATTGAAACTCTACCTGACTGGGATGCGGATATTTTGTTTATGGTCATCTTACTTGAAAGCGATACCAAAAATTTGGAATCATTATCATTTCTGCAGCAACCCATCTGGCCAGCCTTAAAAGCGGTGCAGAATCAACAAGTCTATGCCTTGAGCTGGGCTAATGCTGTTGTTGGGCCAATTACGGCCAACCAGTTTATTGATCAACTCTATGGATATTTCTCTATGGATACTTCATCGACAAACTCTGATTAGTTAAGAAGCCCCAGAATAGTGGCTGGTGTTGGGTTCCACCGTGTTTCACCTAACCTACATTTGAGATGTGTCGGCAGTCAAGTCTAGAACAAACCCGGGCAATAGCCCCTCACCCAATAACATCTTGGGGTGATTCAAGATCTCGACGGCTTGATTAGGG
This sequence comes from Leptolyngbyaceae cyanobacterium SM2_5_2, assembly GCA_012031045.1. Classification (GTDB taxonomy): domain Bacteria; phylum Cyanobacteriota; class Cyanobacteriia; order Phormidesmidales; family Phormidesmidaceae; genus Nodosilinea. The sequence goes on along the minus strand of JAAUUR010000019.1, from coordinate 10,897 downwards.
CGATAAATTTCTACCTGCTGGGTTTCTGGGGCAATCAGCCAGCCCAGTTGCAGCCCATTCTCCAGATATTCTTGCATCTTAGTCTGCAAATCGGCCAGGTCATCGGAGGGCGACTTGAGCTCAATCGCAAAATCTGGGCAGAGGGGCACAAACCGGCGTTGTTGTTCGGGGGTCAGCGCATTCCATCGCTCTAGCCGTACCCAGGCCACATCAGGCGAGCGGGTGCTGCCGTTGGGTAGCTTAAACCCCGTAGACGAATCGAACCCCTTGCCGAGTTTATGGATTTGGTTCCACTGCCACAGTTGGCTGCCCAAGCTAAGGTTAAGACTGCAGGTTTCGCCTCCTGTTGGGGCCATAATCACCAGTTCTCCCTTGGCGGTACGCTCAAACCGGAGGTCGCGATTATTCTGGCAGATTTGGGCAAACTGCTCATCCGTTAACGTCAGCGTTGGGCGCAAATCTAGAGTAATCATGCCCTTCCGTTCCGAAGTTGCAATTCCCGTAATAGCGTCACTAGCCATCAGTTGAGACATCTTACCCCAGCAGTGGGGTTAAATCCAAATGCTGCCCGACCTCTTCAGCCAGGGCATTCAGGGCCATCTCGCGTTGCTCTCGGTAGTTGGGGATGCCCGTGGGCAGCGAGCCCAGCCCCCGCTGCTGGCGCAGCCGATTCAGCCAGGCCCGCCGCCAGGGGCCATTGTCAAAAATGCCGTGCAGGTAGGTGCCCCAGAGGGATTGGGTGCTGTCTACCACGCCTAGGGTGCGGTCTTCAAACAGAAACTCAAACTTGGTGCCGGTTTGCTCTTCGGCCTCAGAAAGGATTAACTGAGTGCGACCCTGGTGCAGCTCATAGCCCGATACCGGCAGCCCCTCCTGGGGAAAGCGAGAGCTAACCGTGCGCTGGCGGGCAATTTTTTGCTGGGTAATCACCGTCCGCATGGGGAATAGTTCCAGGGCTGGGAAGCGCCCTTCGTGGCCTTCAAAGCCTTCTGGGTCGGCCAAAAACTGGCCCATCATCTGAAAGCCGCCGCAGATGCCCATCACCGTTCCCCCGGCGGCAACGTAGTTGCGAATTTCTTCCGCCATGCCAGAGCGCTGCAAAATTAGCAAATCGGCAATGGTGGTTTTAGTGCCAGGGATAATCACCGCATCGGGATAGCCCAGGGATTCCTTAGGGCTAAGGTAAACCACCCGCACATTAGGTTCTGCTTCTAGCGGGTCAAAGTCGGTAAAGTTGGAGATTCTGGGCAGCCGAATCACCGCCACGGTGATATCCGCCTGCTTTTTATGGCTGGGAATGCGATCCAGCAGGCTGAGGGAATCTTCGGCGGGCAGGTCGTGGGCCATCCAGGGCACCACTCCCAAAATAGGAATGCCAGTGCGCTCCTTCAGCCAATCTAGCCCGGGTTCGAGAATTTCCCGCTGGCCGCGAAACTTGTTAATGACAATACCCTTGACCAGAGCCCGTTCCTCTGGCTCCATCAGTTCCAGAGTGCCGATAATGTGGGCAAAGACGCCGCCCCGGTCAATGTCGGCCACCAGAACGGTGGGGGCATTGAGGTGCTTGGCCACCCGCATATTCGTCAGATCGCGGTGCTTGAGGTTGACTTCTACCGGGCTACCCGCCCCTTCGCAAACCAAAAAGTCGTAGTCTTGGCTGAGGGTCGTGAGGCTGTCTTGAATGGCCTGCCAGCCTTGTTCAAAAAAAGTCTCGTAGTACTGGGCCGAGGTGGTGCGCCCAACGGCTCTACCCTTGAGAATCACCTGGGAGGTCATATCGCCCTGGGGTTTGAGCAAAATCGGTTCATTTCCACCTGGGGCTGCACGCCTGCCGCCCACGCCTGCACCGCCTGGGCATAGCCCATTTCCCCCCCCGTGGCGGTTACGTAGGCATTGAGGGCCATGTTTTGGCCCTTAAAGGGGGCCACTCGCCAACCCCGACGACTCAACAACCGACACAGCGCCGTCGTAATTAGCGATTTGCCAACGTGGGAGGCCGTTCCCACAACCATGATTGCTCTCATGGAGCTTCTCCCCAGGTGAATAGGTCAACCATTAAGCCAGATAGCCGAGGTGACGCCCGCTACCAGCCGCTCTCTATGGAGATGTTTTCAGGAACAAAATCGATAATCAGGATTATTCAAGGACTATCCCTGAAACCAACTGGGCCGCCGTAGCCATCGGCTCCAAGCATTATGGAAATGATCGGCCAGGGTGGGGCGCAGTTGACCAGGGGTTTGCTGCTCCAGGTTATAGCAAATTTGGCGACCCAACGGCGTGAGGCGAAAACTATCCGTTAACCCCTGACCATCCACTTCGCGGCGCAGCAGGCCCACGGCAATCAGCCACATCAGGTCATTCTCGGCCCGTAGTTCGGAGAGTGGCCGCCGGGCATAGCCGTTTCTAACCCCCTGGGGCTCACAAACCTGGCGGATGGAGACACTGTGCGATCGCATCGCCGCTAACAGCGCCAACCGAAAAGGCGAACACTTAAAGGCCCGCTCTGCCCGCCGCATAGATGGGCGCGGATAGCGAAGCGCCAGACCTGGGTTAGATTCAGCAATAGCCATGGGCACCAACACGAAACGACCCATCTCAATTGTAAGGTGAATTGTCAGCCGGATATGGGAGAAGGGCAATCACCGGCGTAATGTACTCGCGCCAGAGCACGTAGGAGCGGCGTACCTGCCCCTCCAAAAGCGGGGGTACGTGGGGCACATAAAACCAGTCTGGGGCCTCCGCTCCCCTTTCCGGTGGGTCTGCCTCTCGCTAATAGATGCCACAGTCTTGCCCAATGGCAAACCGGCCATCGGGATGCAGCCGCTGTAGCACTGGAGCAATGGCATCAGTCAACAGCAAACTTTGGGGATGCTCCTGAAAATTATTGCCTCCGGCACGCTCCGCGAACACAAAAGTTCCGTCTGACTCTGGTAGCTGAGTGTGATCTGGAAACTGTGGGGGAATTGGCGGTTGAACCAGGGTTTCAGCCATGCGATCGCCTGCTCAGGGGAATAGTCTTAATCTTAGCAAGGGCTTTTGACAAACCCAGAATGCCGGAGTGTTCTCCTAACTCCTAACTCCTAGCCCCCCACCTTAAGCCGACACCCGAAGAAAAATCCCCAATTTTGCCGTTTGCCTTACGAACTCATGCCGCAGAAAGCAGTACCGTAGAGGGTATCCGCGCCCAGCCATAGGTTATGAGTCAAAAAGTTCTCCCTGGACAAAGTTACCCGCTTGGAGCAACCGTCTACGCTATTGGGGTCAACTTTTGCCTGTACTCCAAACATGCCACCGGGGTTGATCTGTTGCTGTTTGACTCCGAAAACATTCAGGAGCCCAGTCAGGTGATTTCCTTTGACCCCCAGTGGAACCGCACCTCCTACTACTGGCACGCCTTTGTGCCTGGGGTGCGGGCTGGGCAGGTCTACGCCTATCGGGTGCATGGCCCCTTTGACCCCACCCGTGGACATCGGTTTGATGCCACCAAGGTACTGCTCGACCCCTACGCCCGCGCCATTGTGGGGGATGAGATTTACGACCGCAAGGCCGCCATTGGCCCCGGCGACAACTGCGCCACTGCCCTCAAGGGGGTAGTGGTCAACAGCCAGAGCTACGATTGGGAGGGTGATCGCCCCCTGCATCGCCCCTATGCCACCAGCATTATTTACGAAATACACGTGGGTGGCTTTACTCATCATTCGTCCTCTGGCTTACCGGCAGAAGAACGTGGCACCTTTGCCGGGGTAATTAAAAAAATTCCCTACCTCAAAGAATTGGGGGTAACGGCGGTAGAACTACTGCCCATTCATCAGTTTGATACCCAGGATGTGCAGCCCGGACTAGAGAACTACTGGGGCTATAGCACCCTCGGCTTTTTTGCCCCCCACCGGGGCTACAGTTCCCGCAAAGATCCGCTGGGGCCGGTAACGGAATTTCGCGATATGGTCAAAGCCCTGCATCAGGCCGGTATCGAGGTGATTCTGGATGTGGTCTTTAACCACTCTGCCGAGGGCAACCACGAAGGCCCCACCCTCAGCTTTAAAGGCATCGACAACAAAATCTATTACCTGCTGGAAGAAAACCCCATCTACTACTCCAACTACAGCGGCTGTGGCAACACCATCAAGGCTAACCATACGGTGGTCGGCCACATGATTTTGGACAGTCTGCGCTACTGGGTGTCGGAAATGCACGTAGATGGCTTTCGGTTTGACCTGGCCTCGGTACTCTCCCGCGACATGGCCGGTCAGCCCTTGGAAGACCCGCCGATTTTGTGGAACATCGAGTCTGACCCGATTTTGGCCGGCACCAAGCTAATTGCCGAAGCCTGGGATGCCGCCGGGCTGTACCAGGTGGGCAGCTTTATTGGCGATCGCTTCGCCGAGTGGAACGGCCCCTTCCGCGACGATGTACGCAAGTTCATCAAGGGGGGTAAGGGGATGGTTCCTCCTCTGGCGGCTCGCCTCCTGGGCAGCCCCGATATTTACCCCCAGCCCAACCGGGAACCCAACCGCAGCATCAACTTTGTCACCTGCCACGATGGCTTTACCCTCAGCGACCTGGTTTCCTATAACCAGAAGCACAACGAAGCCAATTTTGAATTTAACCGCGACGGCACCGATGCCAACCATAGCTGGAACTGTGGGGTAGAAGGCCCCACCACCGACCCGGCGATTGAGCACCTGCGGCAGCGACAGATCAAAAACTTCCTAACGATGTTGTTTATGGCCCAGGGAACCCCCATGCTGCTGATGGGCGACGAGGTGCGCCGTAGCCAGCGGGGCAACAACAACGCCTACTGCCAAAATAACGAGCTTAGCTGGTTTGACTGGACAGCCCTTGAGCGGGAGAAATATCTACTACGGTTTACCCAAGGACTGATTCATTTCACCCAAAGCCTGAAGGTGTTTCACATTGAGCACCTGCTGCGGGTGACTTCGACCTGGCACCACGAGCCCCATGTCGTCTGGCACGGCCCTCGGCTGGAGCAGGCCAACTGGTCAGAATCCTCCCACTCCCTTGCCTTCACCCTGCGCTACCCCGACGCTAGAGAACAACTTCACGTCATCCTCAACGCCTACTGGGAAATGCTCATGTTCGAGCTACCCGTCCTCAGCAGTCACGAGCGCTGGCACCGCATTGTCGATACCTCCCTCGCCCCACCTCATGACTTTTGCTATCCCGAAGAGTCTCCTACGGTAGAGGGTTACCTTTACCCGGCCAGCCCCCGCTCATCGGTAGTACTCATCAGCCGAGAGCAGCTTTGATCCTGAAATTCTCCACAGGAGAGAAATCGCACTCATAAAACCTTTTTCTTTAAAAACTACCCTATTCAAATCGCGCTGTGTCTTCTCTGCCTAATGTAGTTTAGTCTTCAGCTTCCCAAGCTGCGCATTTTAATTGTCGAAGATGACCCGGTTATGCGCCTGGGCTTAGAGTATTAGCCAGGTAAATAGAATGGCTCCGGTTAGCAAGCTTAAGTACTATCCCAGCACCATGCCCAACCCCATCTGGGAAAGTCCCGGCGCAAATCCAAACAGCGGTAAGTGCCAAACAGCCCAGAGTAGACTGAGCTAAAGCGTAGCTGTGAAAGCCCTCTGGCCTGTTTGCAGGTAAGGCAGGGTATTATGCGAGTGTTGCGCTTCCGCCTTTTGCCATTTATCCCTCTGCCTTCCGGTACTAGGAGGCAAGCTCTGGGGCGGTAGCCTGCGATCTCCACCCTTACCGCTCCTGTAGCCGCTGCCCTGTCAGCTTCCGGACAGGGATAGCGCATCCCGCTGCACCATACGAGTGCTTAACCTGAATCTTGCGATAAAGTTTCAGGTGGTATCGCGACGAGCGAGTCATGACTAGGATGTCTGGGCACCAGAGAACCAATGGCGCTGTGCAGGTGTGGGTAGGGGCACGGCGGCCCCGTCGGCCTCGATGGCGGATGCTGTCGCTACTGCTGGTGGGTGTGGGTTTGGGGAGCGGCACGGTGCTACTATCCCTCTGTTTGCGCTGGGGGCTGCTGTTGATGCTCGATCCAGAGGCGCTGCCCCACTGGCAAAGCTGGCTACAGCCCAGCCCGGCTCCCGCAACCGTTAGTTTGGATGAGTTGCGCCAAGCCCTGGCTGAGCGCGACCAAACGTTGGGCGAGCCAATTATCCTGAATCAATCCACTACGGGTCGGGCAGCTACCCTGCTGCTGGTACCAACCATGAGCAAAGCCGATGGGCATATTACCGCCGTTACCCTGTTCCGGCAATTACCTGAGCCGCTGCAACTGAAGGATAAGAGGGGCAACCGCCTACTTCAGCTAGAGACTATTGCCATCGAACCCCTGCCCCGTGAGCTTGTTCTGGCCCCGTTGGAGAGCACGTCGCCTAACTATCGTTTGGGACCGCAGGAGTTCAACCCTACCCAGCTAACTCGGCTGCCACCCCCCTCGGCTGACCTTGACCTAATTTGGCTGACCTTGGAGGGCAACTGGTCAGCACCAGGGCTGGGGTTGCGCTATGGGCAACTGTTGATTGTCGATGTTGACCAATCTACCCTGCTCCCGCTGACGGTTTGGAGCAGCCCGGCCAATCGCTTACCCCAGTGGGAGGATCTGGATGGTGCTGGCCATACAGACTTGGTAGTTGACCAAACTATGGGTCTGGAGCCTAAGTTGCAAGGGTTTCAGGTGCTCGAAGGAGGCAGATTAAGTGGAGCGGTGCGGCTGCAACCCCTAGGTTGGCTACAGGTGCCCATACCAGCAGGGGACGAGGCCGGTAACTACCAGAAGGCGCTGCGGCTAGCCCGTAATGGACTCTGGAGGGAGGCAGGCGATCACTTAACCGCTCTAAAAACCACTCTGGCCGAGCGGTGGAACCCCACCGCCGAAGCCCAGCTGAAACTCATGGCCCGCCACGCCGCTATCACTCGCCAGCAGGCTAGTCAGGAGTGGGCCGCGCCAACTCAACACATCCTCGCCCTGCTAATTGATGGCCAGTGGGAAAAGGCTCTAGGTGGTTTAGAGGCCGATCCCACCTTACTGAAACCTCTGCTGCGTCGTCTGGAAGTAGACCAGGGCCCGTTGTGGAACCGCATTATCGCCACGACATCGCTGCCGGAGCCGGAACCTGCCGTGTATGTCTGGGGTGGACTACTGCTCAACGCCCAGCAAAACCACCAGGCCGCTCAAGATTGGTTGGCCCGTCAGCCCATCTCAGCCAAGGAAAGGCAGCGATTAACCGCCGTCCTAGCTTCCCCGACTACCGCTGCTCCGTCGCCCCTCTCACCAGCCAGCTCCACCACAGCCACTTCCCCAACGCTGGTTTCCACCCCCCCAAGCTCTGTGGCCATCGCTCCGGTAGACGCGCTCATTGGTACGGTTCAGCCGCTTGCTGAATTAGACATTAGCCGCTGGTATGTGCCGCCTGGTCAAGCTACGGATGCCTCTCTGGGGCAGTGGTACACGGTTGAAGTGCAATCGGTCAAGCAAGCTCAGGGTTGGATTGCCCGTTGGCAAAGCCCTGTTACCGCTGCCAATGCCGCTGCTCTGTGGTCAGCGCTGGCCGATCAAGAACAGCCGACTTTGACTCTCTTGCGCTGGGCTACCCCCCGCGAAGCCGTGGCTACCTCCCTGGCGGTGCGGGGTGTAGCGGTAAGGCAGGGTCGCGTCAATCTCCTGGCTACCGGGCCAGTCCTAGATGGCTCAACCCAACCGCTGCTGGCGTTTTCTAAGGAAGCGCTGGTCTGGCTCGATGCTTCCCAGCCCCAGGCCATTGACCTGACTAAAACTTTACTTCCTCTGGCCAGGGCGCTCTTCCCAGAGCAGGCTACGCCCTCCCAGGCTACCTCTAACCTTCTGGGAACTTTACAACCGCACGCCCTGGACTTAACCGGCAACGGCCAGCCTGAGCAGATCTTTACCCTGGATGGCGCTACGCTGAATCGGCTGCAAGATCTAGGCGCAAAAATTGACGCGGCTGCTCCCAAAACTATCATTCTGAGTCAGGACAACCGCCCCCTTTACAGCGACATCACCAGCCCCCAAACCCTGGTAGCGTTGACGAATCCCAGCCACGGTCTACCGCTGGCTTTGTTAGTCTATCGATCCGGTGAGTACGTTCTATTGCCCTGGTCTGAGCCTAATCAACGATTTGAATAGTCGTTAAGGTTTGTGGTTCATCTGACGCGGGCTCACAACCCGACAAGGATTACCGTAGCAGACCTGACCCGCTGGCAAGGATTTGAAGACGCTGCTGCGAGCGCCAACAACGGTATTGGCGCCAATGGTAACGCCAGGAGCCACAAAGCAGTCCGTAGCGACCCAGGCTCCGTTTTCAATCGCAATGGGGGCTACCATGAGCCTGAAGTGAGGATCGTGGATATCGTGGCTGCCGGTACAGAGGTAGCTTTTTTGTGACACCACACAGTGCTGGCCCACAGTAATTGCAGCCAGACTGTAGAACACCACGTCATCGCCAATCCAGCTATGGTCGCCAATGGTGACATGCCAGGGATAGGTGAACCGCGCCGTAGGACGAATGACAACGCCCTGGCCCAGGTTGGCCCCAAAGCGGCGCAGCAGCCAGCATCGAGGCGCATGCCAGGCATGGGGCGTGAGCGGGAAAAGGATGGCCTGCAAAAACCACCAAATCAGGATAATAGCCTTGGGACGACCGGGGTTGTACCAGGATTGATCATAGACGTTGAGTTGTACCCAGGGGTGGTTGTCCATGCTGGGAGCCAGGGTTTGGGAGCGAGGAAAGAGGCCGAACAGGAGAATACCCAACAGTCTAGTTAACGGTGGTAGAGATGGCCTGAGGGGTGACAGTCTTAGAAGGCTTGGGGGTTTCTTTAGGTGATCGGTTCAGGTGGCCGCCAAATCGCTGGAGCTCAAACAGCTTCACGCCAATTTGGTATTCGTACTGGCTGAGTAGCCGGGCGTAGATGTAGCCAGCGCGGCCATCCAGAAACCCAAGCTGCACAATGTAAAACAAAATAAACCGCAGGAAGGGCTTGAAGGGCAAGCGTACCCAGATTTTTTTGAGGAATCGCTTGCGCTGAACCGCATCACCAAACAGGTTGGCACCAATGGTGCCGCTGTCGCCCATGCCCGTCAGCAGGTTGTAGTACACTCGGGCTTCCCAATTAGAGTAACGGTTGTGGCGGGCTAGCCAGTGGTACAGATCGCGGAAGTCTTCATGGAGCATATCGTGCTTGAGGTAGCCCACAGAACCCTCAATGATGACGTGTTCATGGACTTCGTTATCGCCGGTATTAGGGATGTCGGAGGTTTGCAGATTTTCATAGCGGCCCTTCGCGGTGGCGAAACAGGCGCAGGTTCCAGTCGGGGTATTTGCCCCCGTGGCGAATCCAGGTCCCTAGAAAGAAGACTCGCCGGTTTAGATAGTAGCCATCGTACTTATGGCACTGGATGGCTAGAGCAATCTCGTCCCAAAGCTCTGGGGTAATGCGCTCATCACAATCCACAATCAGCACCCACTCGTGGCTGAAGGGGAGGTTGTCTAAGGCCCAGTTTTTCTTTTTGGGCCAGTGGCCATTGAACTCAAACTGCACGACCTTAGCCCCAGTTGCCGTAGCAAGGTCTACGCTGCCATCGCTACTTTGGGAATCCACTACAAACACCTCAGCGGCCCGCGCTACACTGGCCAGACAAGCGGGCAGGTTTTGCTCCTCATTTTTGGCCGGTATCAACACCGAAATCGGCACTTTGGGCAGTGGGGTAGACATGGCGGCTCCGTTAGGGTGAGTTAAGTGGGCAAACAATTCAAGGAGGTAGATGCTGAGGTGCAAGGCTGGGTCGTAACCTTAGATTTAAGGCGAAAACCTTAGGGCTAAGGCGAAAACCTCTCCCCAGGGCGACGTAGAAAATGCCGCAGACCGCTGGCTATGTATCCCAACTGGCCGTAGGCATAGACGAGGTTTTCAAAGCGCTGCGCTGGGTCGTGCCAGCGCCGGAGGGATTTGGCTAATCCTCGCAGCAGACACAATCCCCGTGCCCAGAGGCGTTGGAGAGTAAACGTGTGACTGAGCTGTTCGCGGTAACATTCGCTAATACCCTGCCACCAACTGCGGCGCAAAAACCAATCAGGATGCAACCGCTCTGGAGCCACATGATGCCCAACCTGGGCCTGGGGCACAAACAACACCTCAAAGCCCAGGGCTAAAGCCTGTTGGGTGAGGTGCAATTCTTCATTAGAGAGCAGGTTTTTGCCAACCCGCCCCAGTTGCGGGTCAAACCCGCCCACGCTGTCTAAAAAAGCCTTTTTGACCGCATAGTTCAAGCCCCTGGGGGTTTGCCCCGCTGCCGTGATCAGGCGGATGGTTGGCCCCAAATCGTAGGCTCCCAAACTTTCTGAGAGCGTAGGCGACAGCCACGGGGGTGAGCCAGTGGCCGGGGGCCAAATCAAGCTGACTTGTCCACCCGCGATCGCCGCCTGGGGATGCTTACTAAAGGCCTCGGCCAACGCCGTCAGCCACTGGGAAGACGCCTCAGCATCGTCATCCAGATAGGCGAGAATTTCCCCCTGGGCAAGGGCGGCCCCTCGATTGCGAGCCGCTGATAGACCAAGGGTGGCTTCGTAAACATAGGTGAGCTTGGGGTGAGGCAAGCGAGCTTCTACCACGGCTGGTGTAGCATCGGTGGAGGCGTTGTCTACCACAATCACTTCGTAGACGGGGTAGGTTTGCGCTAGCAGGCTATCAATGGCGGCTCCCAGATAGTTAGCCCGGTTGTGGGTGCAAATAATGGCTGAAATTAGGGGCTGAGTCATAGCCAAAACAAAATGGCGGTGGGGGTTAAAGCGGAGTTGAGCGGCCCTGATTACATCAAACTTGCCCTAGCTTGCCCAGTTTATCCGAGAAGCTACCGAGGGAGGGGAGAGGGGCTAGGGGGATGTGG
>JAAUUR010000432.1 GCA_012031045.1 Leptolyngbyaceae cyanobacterium SM2_5_2 | reverse complement strand
GCCGATTCCTGGCAGGATGAGGCCCAGGCCGATGGCTACATCCAGCAGGCAATCTCCCATCCGGCCGCCTCTGTGGATGTGCTGGTGAGTGCCTATCGCTATTTCTTCTACCGCCATAACGACCGCATACGCCCAGCAGCATTGCCCAGCAGGTGCTCACCCTGGTGGAACAGAGCGAACCGTTGCCCAGCCACTGGTCGGATCTCAAGGCCATCCTGCGGCAGCGGCGGAGCGATCCACCCATGCGGCTCTACCTGACGGCCTATGCGGCCCTGGGGATGATACTGGCCCGGTTGGGAGATTTGGATGGGGCGTGGGAGATCGCCACCCGACTCCAGACCATTGACGACGACAACGAATTTGGAGTCACGCTCATCCTGGCTATTCTCTCTCCCCAGGAGGATGACGATGATTGACCAACTGCACCAGGACTGGTTTGTGGATGCCCAGGGCCAGTGCCAACCCCGCCCCACCTCCCGCCCCTGGGACTTACTCCAGGATCACTACTACCTGCATCAATTTCTCAGCGATATTCTGCATATTCTGTCCCACGCCTCCCACGAATTTGACCAGTGGGACTATCTACCTCAAATTCGCCGTCGGGTGCGGCAACTTATCCTCAACTCCTACTGGTTAACCACTCAGCGGGCGGAACCAGACGCCAAAACTGGGGCCGCTGTGGTTACCCTCTACGACGAAATTGGCTACCCTCTCACCGTGCAAAATGTCATTACTAACCCCGGTGTGGTCACCCCCATCCACAACCATGGCACCTGGGGAGTTGTGGCGGTGCTGGAGGGGCAAGAACGGTCACACCTTTTGGCACCAGACCAACTCACCCCATCGCCTGGAAATGGTCGGACAACGCGCCCTGCAAGCGGGCGAGCTGATCAGCTTCATGCCCGAGGCTATCCACCAGGTCGAAACCCTTGGCTCTACACCCGCCGTCACCTTCCAACTCTATGGGGATACGCAACCCAAAGCTCGTTTTCTGTTTGACCCAGAGACCTTTACCGCAAGACCCTTTTAGGAGGCTGACGATGACCACCGTACTGTTCTACGAAAAACCTGGCTGCATCAACAACACCCGGCAAAAGGCCCTGCTCAAGGCCGCCGGGCACCGAGTCATTGCCCGCAATCTGCTGCTAGAAGCCTGGACCTGCGATCGCCTGCGCCCATTCTTTGCCGATCTCTCCGTTACCCAGTGGTTCAATACTGCGGCCCCGGCCATTACCACGGGGCTGGTAGTACCCCGCTGGCTCGATGCCGACCTGGCCCTGGAACTAATGGTGCTCGATCCGCTGTTGATCCGTCGTCCGCTCATGCAGGTGGGTAACCAGCATCGAGTTGGCTTTGACCCAGAGGCGATCGACCAGTGGATTGGCCTCAAGACCACCCAGCCTCTTCCCCTTGCCCCCAGCCTCTCCGAGGATCTCGAAACCTGCCCCCACGCTGCCCTACGAGGACGTTAACCATGCCCCCCCTTAACCTCGACTAGCCAAACTCCCGCTCCAACCCTCCAGGCACAGCACTTTGCCCTGATCGATACCCTGCTGCAATGCCCAGCAGGTACAGAGCCCGACGTTCTCGACCAGCACCCAGACCTGCTGACGGAGGAGTTTGTGGTCACCCTGGTGCAGGTGGCCACCAGCCTGGCCCATCGCGACCAGCAGGATGCGGCCAAGTTCTTAGTCCATGTTGCCCGTAATCTAGCTCAAGCGCTAGGGTTGTATCCCCAGGTGTGAGGTAACCGCGATCGCCATCCCAGCCTAATGTCTCTCGGCGAGGCTTGCCTGGCTATACTCCAATGTCTGACTTTCTCAACCGATGGCCTCTACCCAATAACTGGGAGTCCGCCGCCGGGGTTATAAATTTTGAAGCTAGAGGTATTCAGCCCTACCAGGCGGTGGAGGGGCAATCTGCCCGACCAACCCTTCTAAAAGCCCTGGAATGTTATGGTCAAGATCTTGCTCCGCTGCCCAAGCTGGCAGTAGATCTGGGCTGTGGCGATGGCTGTGATACGGTAGAACTGCTCAGCCAGGGTTGGCGAGTGCTGGCCATTGATGGTGCACCAGAAACCATTCAGCGTCTGCGCCAACGCTCGGATATCGACCGCACCTACCTGGAAACTCGCGTTCAGGGGTTAGAAGATCTCACCCTACCGCCAGGGGTCAGCCTGATCAACGCCAGCTTTTGTCTGCCGTTTTGCCCACCGGCCCACTTCCCTGACCTGTGGGAGGAAATTGTAACGGCCCTGGCCGCCGGTGGGCGGTTTTGCGGTCAATTATTTGGCCATCAAGATACCTTGGCCATCCTTCAGGACGTGACGCTCCACACCCGACAACAGGTTGAAGACTTACTTCAACCCTTTAAAATTGAACTCCTGGATGAAGAAAGCCATCCCAATAACACGGCCCCAGGAGAAAAAAGACACTGGTATTTGTTCAATATCGTGGCCTGTAAACGCTAAGCCTCAGGCTGTGTAGGCGGGCTTTGATTTTACAGCCGCTAAATTCTATTGGCCTGGATAAACGACGCTATCAGGTGTGTTGTGGCAGCAGCCCAACGCACCGCTGGGGTTGAAACGCTTGAAGTTCAACGGAGAGGGAGGGATTCGAACCCTCGTTAGGTTTGACCCTAAAACAGATTTCGAGTCTGCCGCATTCAACCGCTCTGCCACCTCTCCTGGTGTCAAAGTATTCTAACCTCTGATCAGCCTTCCTGTTGTGGCCTGCTGCGGAATTCTGAGCAGAGGTATAGAAAATCTAGACGTTTTTATAGGGCTAGGAGCTGATCCAGTGCGTCTAGGGCTTCGCACTGAATTTGGGACGAGGCTGATGGCATAGCCCCCATCAAGCTAGAGGACGTAACCTGACCACTTGTGTGACCTGAGCCTTGAGATGAGACAGCGATTACGCCCCGATTGGCTAGGTCAGGGCGGCCATAGAGGTAGTCGTCACAATATCGACGAAATACGGCTTCTACCGCTGCTCTAGCATTTTTGAGGCCCCATTCGGCGGCTATGCGTTCGGCTTTTTCGAGAACATCGTGGCTGAGTCTTACTTTGTTGTCATGCATAGCTGAGTATCACTGGTCATTAAGTACAAGCCCCGAACGTTGGCAAATTGCGGATCTCCCATGACCGCAAAGAGCTCATGGCCCTGCAAACGCTCGGAAATTAGATGAGAGCCCCCGCCGGTGACTAGAAACCTGGTTACACGAGGCATATAGGGCGTGTACTGGGCTTTAACCGTTTGGAAAATACCCTTAAACCACGGATCCAGATACTCATCTAGCCAATCGGCCCAGGCCAACCCCGTGTCGGCGTAAACGTGGTCAACTCGGAAGCCATCCATGACGATGCACGGGTCTGCGCTGCTGCCCAGGTAATCGGTCAGCCGGTGGTCAAAGCTAATGGCCACGGCCAGTTCGTAGGTGCCGCCGCGATCCATGATATTTTCGTCGATGACTTCGCCGTCGGCATCTACTAAGCGAGTCAGCCAGGTGCCGCCGCCAATGTCAATCACAATGGTGTAGCCGTGGGGCGGGATAATTCCTTGGGTGTTGGCGTAGTGATAGGCCCCCATGCCTTCTCGCTCCACCTCAATGGCCTCAACATTGACGCGAAATTCGACCCCGTTACGGGTGAACTGGTGGACGCCAATGAGTTGCTCTTTAATATCTTCTCCGTTACGAGCCGGGTCGGGGGTAGACACCCGCAGATGCACCCCGTAGTCAGACACGCCGCCGTTCAGGGGTTCCAGGCAGGCGTAAAGATGCAACCGGGCGAGTTCGACCTTGTTTTCAATCACGGTTTGTTGCTGACGACGGTACTTGTAGGCTTGCGCCCCAAAGTGATAACGGCGACCATCGGCTAACTCAATCAGCGGCGAAGCGTCGGAGAAGCTAACCGCATCGCGGCCCTGGGGCAATTGGTAGCGTACCGAACGAATCGCCTTGGGATGGCTGTTGCCGTTAAAAAACTTGAGATCGTAGTTACCCGCATCAAGGGCCAGTACCGGAGTTGTACCGGTGACCTTGGGAGCAACGCGAGCCTTACTGGGCGCTTTGCCCGCTGAGGCTGTAGAACGACTTCGAGAAGTCGTAGTGGAAGCAGTGGTGGTCATAGCGCTGTTTGGGTAAAAGGACAGGGGGGGCGGTTGTCCCCATCAGTACACGTGAATCAATAATAATG
>JAAUUR010000018.1 GCA_012031045.1 Leptolyngbyaceae cyanobacterium SM2_5_2 | reverse complement strand
GACGTGCAGGTGGCCATCCACACCGACACCCTCAACGAAGCCGGGTTTGTGGAAGATACCATCGCCGCCTTCAAAATCGGGTGATTCACACCTACCACACCGAAGGAGCTGGGGGTGGCCACGCGCCGGATATCATCAAGGTCTGTGGTGAGGCCAATGTGCTGCCTTCTTCCACCAACCCAACCCGCCCCTACACCCGCAATACCTTAGACGAGCACCTGGATATGCTGATGGTGTGCCATCACCTCAGTCCCAGCATTCCTGAAGACATTGCCTTTGCCGAGTCCCGCATTCGCCGCGAAACTATCGCCGCCGAAGATATTCTCCACGACCTGGGTGCCTTCAGTATGATTGCCTCCGACTCCCAGGCCATGGGGCGGGTAGGCGAGGTGATCATTCGCACCTGGCAGACGGCCCACAAGATGAAGGTGCAGCGGGGTAACCTACCAGAGGATTCTGAACGCAACGACAATCACCGGGTCAAACGCTACATGGCCAAGTACACTATCAACCCTGCCATCACCCACGGTATCTCTGAGCATGTTGGTTCCCTGGAGGACGGCAAACTGGCGGATATTTGTCTATGGCGGCCCGCCTTCTTTGGGGTGAAGCCGGAGATTGTGATCAAAGGCGGTGTGATTGCCTGGGCCCAAATGGGCGATGCCAACGCCAGCATTCCAACGCCGCAGCCGGTGCATATGCGGCCCATGTTTGGCAGCTATGGAGGGCGATCGCCGCCACCAGCCTCACCTTTGTCTCCAAAGCAGCGTTAGAAGCGGAAATCCCCAGTCGCATCGGCCTGACCACCCCTACCCCCGCCGTAGCCAACTGCCGCCAGCTCAGCAAAGCCGACATGAAGCTCAACACCTACCAGCCCCGCATGGAAGTAGACCCCGAAACCTACGAAGTTCGTGCCGATGGCCAGTTGCTCACCTGTGCCCCGGCTGAGGTGTTGCCCATGGCCCAACGCTACTTTCTCTTTTAGAAATTTGGCCTAGGCACAACCATGAGAGTTTCTTAGTTAACCGATTCCACGATTCAAATGGCCTTTAATTAATGCCTCAATCGCATCAACCTGAAACTGTTTCTCCATGGCTAGGAGAGGTCGGCTAAAGGCTAGGTACTGCGGATTTTCAGTGGCCAATGCTTCTAGCCGTTGTTTGAATTGTTTTAACCGGCCACATTCCACTAACTCTAGAAGGGCAACTAGGTCATCAGCGGGTGGTAGAAAGATATCTTCAATTGGTTTTGATGCATTTTCTACAGCTAAAAGTGTAGAAGCAGCTAAAGAATGAGAATTATGATTATCTTCGCATTTCTCATACCGCCAAGTTAAGCCTAATTGTGCCGCCAGTAGATCTAAAAAAACTTCAAAATCAACTGGCTTAGCTAAAAATGCATCTCCCCCAGCCTCTAAAGCCACTTGCTGATCTTGAGACGAAACCGACGCAGAGGAAACAATAACTTTTTGAGACTTCAGAACCGGAGACTGGCGAATGTGCTGTAGCAGCTTGAGCCCATTCATTACGGGCATAGCCAGGTCTGTAATTAAGAGATCTGGTCTATCGCTATACAATTTCTCCAGCCCCGCTTGCCCATCATCGGCTTCGATGATCTTAAAGCCAAGTGGCTCTAGAAAATGATGCAGAACAGCTCGATTTTCCCAGCGGTCGTCCACAACTAAGATAGTGTGTGGCTCACCACTATAGCCCACAATTTGCGCTCCATTGCTTCGATCAACTGTTCGCCGCGAAACCCAATCTTGCACAATTGGAACATTGATTATAAAAGAGAACGTGCTACCTTTTCCGAGTTGACTTTCAACCTGAATAGTACCACCCATTAGTTGCATAATTTGTTGACTAATTGCAAGACCTAAACCAGTCCCTTCTGCTTGCTTTTTAGAATCGCCAACCTGTTCAAAGGCCTCAAACAATTTAGCTAAATCGTCTGAGGCAATGCCAATACCTGTATCGGCAATTTCAAATCGCAGGGTAGCCTGGTGTTCAGAAAGATTGACAACATCAACCCCTAGGGTCACGGTTCCCTGTTCGGTAAACTTGATGGCATTACCCAGTAAATTAATCAAAACCTGCCTTAAGCGCCGTTCATCAACAGCAATACCGATGGGAAGATAGGTGCTAGGCTGATATGAAAACTCGATGAATTTTTGATTAGCCTTAACTTTAAAGATCTCTACAACCCCCTGCAAGAATGAAGGTAAATGTAGAGCAGTTTCACACAAATCTAGCTTTCTAGCTTCGATTTTAGCTAGATCAAGAATGTCATTAATTAGCGCTAGTAAATGTGAACCACACTGATGAATGGTATAGATGCCATCTAACTCCTGGCTTGATAAATTCTTAGATCTAGCGAGGATTTGTGTATATCCTAAAATCCCATTGAGTGGAGTCCGCAGTTCATGGCTCATATTCGCTAAAAACTCACTTTTAGCCCGATTCGCTCGATTAGCCATATCGGTGGCCAAACTTAATTCTTGAGTGCGCTGATCAATTCTCAGCTCAAGGGATTGGTTAAGCTCTTGAAGAGCTCGCTCAGCTTCAGTGCGGGCAATGCTGCCACCAAAACACCCCGCTACAGCCCACAGTGATGAGATTTCAGTCTGAGTCCAATGGTGGCGACGTTGGCAGTTATCAAACCCAACAAATCCCCAAAATGCTGCTGAATCTGAATTGGTACGACCAGAATTGATTGAATACCTTGCGGATCTAAAATGGCTCGTTCTGACTCAGGAAAGTCATCAACTAAGCCATGAATAGCATGGCCTTTAT
The DNA here is from genome assembly GCA_012031045.1 of Leptolyngbyaceae cyanobacterium SM2_5_2. GTDB lineage: Bacteria > Cyanobacteriota > Cyanobacteriia > Phormidesmidales > Phormidesmidaceae > Nodosilinea. Next base: position 19,610 of record JAAUUR010000018.1, on the reverse strand, counting down.
TCATTTCCTGATACCAACGGGGAAAGAACTGACGGTAAAGGAGATTTTGTAAGTCTGGGTTATCAATTTCTGGCTGAACGCTCTGGTTAACCCACTCCCAGCGCTGGCTCATGGTTGGCTCGTGGGCAATGGAGCAATACCCATTTTGAAAGACATAAATGCGATCAACCTGAGTGGCTTGCCCAAGGTATCCTAGTGCTTTATTGATGGCCTCATCAAGGTCTTGAACCGTTAAAAGAGTGTTAGTTGCAGAAGCAATACCGTGCAGCAAACGCTCTGAGCTAGTGAGTTTATCATTAATACTAAGCACTACATCCATGGCATCTAAACCACTCCTTAGAACAAATCCCCAGAGCTAGATCCGGTACTCAATGGCAGAAATTTGGCTACTATCCCTAGCTTTGGGCCTACCGACCCCTTAAAGCAGGTTTTAGACTTACCTCCAGTGGCACTAGGCATTTGCAAGTAGCCGTATAGTATACCCTGCTCAATTAAGCTAGTAAACTTGCCTAATCTAATCAGTGAAAATACGGAGTAACCCTGTAATTATGGCGTTACAATGTCACCTCAAGATGGCATACTTGATTATCCATTGTCTGGCCTCGGTTCAATAACTTGCGGTCAGACGTTCGGTAGCACCCAACTACCATGACACAAGAATGCCATATTTTACGTTTAACCTAAGATTGATATACCAATTGACTAAAGCTCCTACTGTTCCTAAATCTTTCTCATAACCAGTAATGATATCTCCCTCCCATAACCAGAGCTTGATTCTCATCGTAGATGATACCCCTGCTAACCTAACGGTTATTTCTGAGGTATTGAGCAATGCCGGTTTTGACGTTGCGATTGCAACCAGTGGAGAGCGGGCTTTGGAGCAAGTGCGCCGAGAGCCACCAGATCTGATTTTGCTCGATATTATGATGCCAGGAATTGGAGGGTTTGAAACCTGTTGTCGTCTTAAAGCCGATGCTAGCCTCCAAATAATTCCCGTTATTTTTATGACCGCCCTGACAGATGTTGAAAATAAGATTAAGGGGCTAAGTCTGGGGGCTGTTGATTACATCACTAAGCCCTTCCATGAGCAAGAAGTTGTTGCTCGGGTCAAAACCCATTTAGAATTACGGCAAACTCAGTTTAAGCTACAAAGGAGCGAGGAAAGACTCACCAGAACATTAAGTTCACTTCAGGAGGTGGTGTGGTCAGCATTTTTGAAGCCCTTTGAAATCGTCTATCTCAACTCATCCGTAGAAGCCATATATGGATTATCACCTCAAGATCTAATCAGTGAGCCTCAGCTTTGGTTGGATAGAGTTGAAGAACACGACCGACCCTTAATTCAGAAGTGTCTTTCGCAGCCGCCAACCTGTGGCTCCATTGAATTAGAATATCGTGTTCTGAACACTAACGGGGAAATTCATTGGGTACATTGTACCGCTAAGATTCAGATTGATGAATTGAGTCAACAGTTTCGTATAGATGGTATCTTGCAGGATATTAGCACCCGCAAGCTAATTGAGCAAAAACTTCTTTATGAAGCTCAGCATGATGGGTTGACTCAGTTAGCTAATCGATCATTTTTCATAAAAAGATTAAGTCAACGACTCAATGCTTATCATGCGCAAGGGGAAAATCAGTTTGCGCTCCTTTTTATTGATCTAGATCGGTTCAAAAATATTAACGATAGCCTCGGGCACGGGATAGGTGACAAATTACTAATTCAAGTCGCTAAAGTTTTGGTCGAGGCTGTTCGACCAAACGATTTAGTTGCCCGTTTAGGTGGCGATGAATTTACTATTTTATTAGATTCCGTCCATCAAGAAAAAGAAGTTTTGGTGATCAGCAATCGCATCCAAAAAAAACTTCAAAAACCAATTACTATCGGCACACACTTGCTCACAATTACAGCCAGCATAGGGATCGTTATGGGTTCGCATCTATATCATTCTGCTGATGATATTTTGCGAGATGCAGACATTGCTATGTATCAAGCTAAGGGAGCGGGAAAAGCCTGTCATCAACTATTTCGCCAAGAAATGTATGAGCGGACTATGCATAGACTTTATCTGGAATCTGAACTGAGATATGCTCTCGATAAAGAAGAATTTTTTCTGCAATATCAGCCCATTCTAAATTTAGCTGATTACCAGCCGGTCGGCTTTGAAGTTCTTTTAAGATGGCAACATTCAGAGCTAGGTCTTGTGCCTCCTGATGAGTTTATTCAATTAGCGGAAGAAACGGGATTAATCACCCAAATAACTGAGCATGTAATGCTCAAAGCTTGTCTACAAATGCATGACTGGCAACAGGAATATCCAAGTGCTTCCCATTTAAGCTTAAGCATTAACTTGTCGAGCTATGATCTTCAAAGTCCTAGCTTTATGGCAAAAATAGATGAAATTATTTCTGCGAGTAACCTCAATCCTGGTAATCTTCAATTAGAGATGACAGAAAGTTCACTGATGAAAAACGACCAGCTCAGCCTGCAAAGCCTTAAGTTGTTAAAAGCGAAGGGAATTGGGCTTAGCTTGGATGATTTTGGTACAGGATATTCTTCCCTTAGCTATTTACATCAGTTTCCGATTAATACTCTTAAGATTGATCGCTCTTTTATTCAAACAATGGAGCCTGGGTTGAGCAGCTTTGAAATTATCCGTGCCATCATCACCCTGGCCCATGCCCTAGAGATAGACGTGGTTGCAGAGGGTGTGGAAACAGCTGCGCAAGTTGAACATCTTAAAATGCTCAACTGCGAAATGGGCCAGGGCTACTTCTTCTCAAAACCGCTGAGTGCCACCGCCGCCGCCCAGTATCTCCAACAACATTAATTAGCCTGGGTCAAAGGGCGCATGGACATGGCTATTCGGGTAGGCATTCAAGGGTTTGCTGAAGATCAATGACCAGCTGATCGATTTCACCCTCTAGCGTTAGATAATGGACGCAAGCCCGCACACAGTTTGGGGAGAGCAGCGTGCGCAGAAAGACTCCCTTGACCTCCATCGCTTCTACCAGGTGGCGATGGAGGCGGGGCATGGGTTCGCCATTGGCTAAAATCCAAAAGGAAACCAACCCTGAATCGGGCTCAGTCTGCCGCATCCGCCGAATGTTGGGAAGTGTGCCCAACTGCTGCCAGAGTCTGCGGCTCAGCTGACAAAGACGTTGATAGCGCTGATCCGCCGTACCCCACTCAGCTTGTTCAGCTAAGGCCGTCCGCAGCCCGGCATAGAGGGGATAGTTGGAGGTGGCGACTTCAAAGCGCTGTCCGTTAGGCTGCCAGCCGGTGGGGTTGGCCTCGGCGTCAACGGTAATGCTGCGCCAGCCTACGGAGGTGGGATGAATTAGCTCAAAGGCGGCCGGGCTGACGTAAAGCCCCCCTAACCCAGCCGGGCCACACCACCACTTATGACCGGTAAAGGCATAGAAATCAACGCCTAAATCGGTCAGGTTTAGGGGTAAAACCCCAACGGACTGGGCTGCATCTACTAGCACTCGCACGGGTTGAGGGCTGTGGCTATGGCACAGGTCAACAATGGCCTTAAGGGGTAAGACCTGGCCGCTATTCCAAAAACATGGCTAATGATTAGTAATCGAGTTTTGGGTTGCAGATGCCAGGCTATCTCTGCTGCCGGATCGCCGCCGTTCACCGTGTGAAGCAAGGGCACACGGTATAGCTTACGCCAAAGCGGCGACAAACTTCCTGCACTGCGGCCACTATGCCTGGATGCTCACAATCCGACAGCAAAATATGATCCCCGGCCTGCCACGGCAACCCCCAGAGGGGAATATTGCAGCCTGCCGTTACGTTTTCGGTGAGGCTAATTGTGGTTGGTGCAACGCTAAGCTCAGCCGCTATGGCGTTGCGAGTTTTGTCCGCCTCTTGGATTACCCATTGATTAACGGTGTTAGAAAATGGCCCCTGACATTGAATCTGTCGATGCGCCTGACAGATAGCCTCAATGGCCGACTCAGCCATTGGCCCCTGCCCCCCATAGTTAAAGTACCGCCCCTGGTGCAGGGCTGGAAATGTCTGGCGATGCTGGTGAAGTTGCTCTAACGCTGTATCAGAAAGAAAGTAATTCACGTTGGCGGCTCTGGAGGTATGGAGTGAACTATGTTTAGTTTCCTCAAAAGGGTATAACATGCATAAGAGTGGCATGGGTTTCCCTTTGGGCTAGTCAGCTTTGGTTGGAGATCTCATTAGGTAACTGCTGTCCCTGTTTTAGCTTGAGCCTCTGTAAGTTTGTATGGTTTCTTGCGCTGGCCAACCTCATTTAGGTCGAAACCGTTGCCCGCTTCTTCGCGGGTTAGCAATTTCAACGGCCCAGGTTAACTGTCAGTCAGACGGTCTGTTTCTGGCCAACGCCTTGTTTTCTATAGCCTCTACGATAACTCACCTTGTCTGCTAGTTCCCCCCTGCTGCCGCGTTCTAATTCAGGGGGTCGCTCAGGAAGCCCCCTAAGGTTTCCGGCTGAGGCTACAACACCGCACTCTCAATCGCTAATTCGCTGGCTTACAGACGATGTTCTGTTCTATTACCAGCGCTGTAGTCGGCGGGCGTTTTTGGATTGTACGGTGATCGCCGCCGTCAAGACCCACCCTCTGACTATCTACTTAAGCTGCGTCAAGATAGCATTCGGCACCGAGAGGCCGTGCTGAGGTCCTTTCAGCCGCTCCAAAGTCCTCAATTTGCCGCTGGCGACTGGGCGGCTGGGGCCAGGGCCACTTTGGAACTCATGGCTCAGGGGGTAGATACCATTCGCCAAGCCGTGCTGGTTACACCGTCCATGGTCGGTGATGTGCAGCTCGTTAGCCAGCCAGATTTACTGGTCAAGCAGCCCGGCTGGTCGTGCTGGGGTAATTGGGTGTACACCCCTATTGACATTAAGCTTGGCAAAAAACCAAAGCTCGACTATCAGGTGATAGCGGCCTATCATGCTTACGTTCTGTCGCGAGTGCAGGGGGTGTGGCCAGGGGAAAGCTGCCTGGCTCTGCGGGGCGGACAGCTTTACGCCATCGAACTATACCGATTGGTGCCCAAACTCCAGGAGATTCTCTCTGCCTGCCTGCGAGATCTGCGCTCTACTGAAGCTCCTGAACTGTTTATTGCTCACAGCCGCTGCGATCTATGTCACTGGTTTGGCCACTGCTACAGCGAGGCCAAGGCCACACGGCATCTTTCTCTACTCCCAGGCGTCACTCCCGCCCGTTACGACTTTCTTAAACAGCATCACATTACAACGGTGGCGACGCTGGCCCAAACTAATCCAGGCTACCTGGCGCCGCTGCCAGGATTTGGCGAACAGGTGGCCGAAAAGCTAGTGCATCAAGCTCAGGCCCTACTGGATAATCGTGCCATTCCCCGCACGGCTCCCCAAGCTCCCCACGGTTTTCCGCTTTGGCCTTCAGATTTACCCGAAGCCGAGGTTGAACTCTTTTTTGACATTGAAGCCGCTCCCGACCAGAATCTAATTTACCTGCACGGCGTATTGGTGGTGGATCGCGTTTCTGGGCAAGAGTCATTCCATGCTCTGCTGGCCGAAAGCCGCGGCGAGGAGCGCCGCGCCTGGCATGACTTTCTCGACTTGGTGCATGCCTACCCCCACGCGCCGATTTATCACTTTTGCCCCTACGAGGCCCAAACAGTTCGTAAACTGGGCCAAAACTATGGCACAGCTAGTCACCACATTGATGCGCTGCTGGGGCGCTTTTTTGATGTCCACAAATGCGTTACCGATGGCGTCACGCTGCCCATTGAAAGCTATGCCCTGAAGCACATTGCCCGCTGGATGGGGTTTGACTGGCGGGATGAGGGGGCCAACGGTGCGCAGTCGATCTGCTGGTACAATGCCTGGGCTGAAACTGGCGATCGCACTTACCTGGAGGCCATCCTCCGCTACAACGAAGACGACTGTCGCGCCACTTATCACGTCAAAGACTGGCTGGTTCAGTTTTCCCAGCCCTACTGGGAGCGTCTTTACCAAGCAATTTAAGGTTCCCAGGGAAAAAGGGACTCAGCGCCTAGGCAACCGTCTACTAGGCTACCAACACACGGGTTGCGAGAATATTAGCCAGCCCCGGTATGGCCGCTTCAACGTCGCCCTTAACGGACTCTCGGAGTTTGTTATAAGATGCTTTCACTAACCCATTATTGGTGCGCTCAATTCTGGCATCAGTGGTGCTGAGTAAACAATCAGCCGCACGCCGCTGATGCTGACTAAGGTAAGCCACCGGATCGCCAGCGTCTAGTCCTTCATGCCAAATTGGGTCAAGGGCGTTGAGCGCCTCAGGCAATAGCCGCTCAATCGCCCCTGGAATGTAGGCAGGCCCAATCCCTTTCACCACACCATAGGTGGCCTTTAGGCCCAAGCCAGAAAGCCCACCCTTCGCGGCCACCTGATGCTCAATCAACTGAACGCAATCCGTAACGAGGTTATCTTTAACGACTTTATCCTTTAGAATATCGCGCAGGCTCATCGTAGTATCCCTTGTGGTAGCGGGTATCGCTTTTATTGTTCTTAACTAGTGATCGGGTTCAGCGTTCCCAGGAGAGGATTTGGGATTGCTTCATAGGTTGATAAATCTTTGATTGATACCCGATAGGGTTGCAGGTTACCGGAGAAGGCTTAAATTCACTACCCAGTTCTGACCGCCGACAACTACCCGATCTCCCGTTACCAACTTGCGGCCTCGTCGGATTTCTACCTCGCCGTTTACCCTAACTTCGCCAGCCTGAACCATGAGCTTGGCCTGGCCACCGCTGCCCACAACCTGCATTTGCTTCAAAAACTGGTCGAGCTTAATGTAATCTGGGCTGGACATACGCCAATAGCAATAGAAAGTCTTTAACTCCAGAGCCGCTTCAGCCCTCTACACTCGTGTTAGGGTTCACCGTAAATTATCCACTGCAGAGGGGCATGATGCTCACTAATCACCAACTCCTGCAAGAATTCCGACAGAAGCAGCGCCAGCTTCAGTCCTTTCGTCAGGCCCTTGATCCATCTCTCCAGGCCACCCTTGATCAGTACGACTGGGGTGTAATCTCCGGTGCTGGTCACCACGGTCTACCGCTGCTAACGCTGCGCTTTAATCATCGGGTTTCCCTCGACGATCCGGTTTTGCTCAATCTGGCTGAACAGGCCGAGCAAACCTGGGGCCCAGTGGATTTTGCGCTCTTTTCAGGAGAGACGGATCAACCCTTACGGGTTTTAAGTAAGACCCTGCTCAATTGGCGTTGGCGGCAGTCTAACCTGTAGGACTGTTTCTGGTGGAACCAAGCCCTACAGCTAATAGCTGAGCTTTAGGGCATTAACTGGCACATCATCCCACGAATCCACGGTGCGTAACTGCGCAACCCAGCCAGACTGGCGCTGCTCATCCGTGAGGTTATCTCGAAAAGATTGATGACAGGCTTGAGCTTGAACCTCGTCACAGCAGGCAATACAGGAATAAATGATGCCCGATGGGTCGATTTGTTCGTTGATCCAAATCATGGTGAAGTCCATAATCAGTAGGCTAGCAGAGAGTAGGTGTTGGCCATTACCCGCCCCCCCTACCTAGGATGTTGCCACGGAATGGGGAGTATCCTTCACGGCATCCAAAACGGTCTGACGGAGTTCGGCAATGGCCTGGAGCTGATAGTCATTCACATCCTGCACCTGGGTGACCCCGCCGGATAGCGCCTCCAGGGATTGCCTCAGGCCATTGGTGCTGTCCTGGGCCGGATTAAGCAGCTCATCACAAACCGCCAGCTTGCCCCTTACGGCAGCTAAGTCTAACTGCTGCTGCTGGAGGTTGGTTTCGGCAGATTCTATATCAGAACGGCGACCAGCCAGCTCAGTTTCCTGAGTGGTGATGCTGGCTTTAAGCTGGTTGATCCGCCCTTGGCCATGCTTGATCTCCGCTTCCAGGGTTTGGATGGCCTCGGTAGTTTGGCGGCGCTGCTCGTCGATAGTGTTCAGTAATGGCTCCAGATCAACACCGCTGACCGGTGCTTCTTCAATGGCCAGCCCCTGCCGTCGCCGCAGTACCGCCTGATGCTGGCTCAGTACTTCTTCGCGTTCTAGCAGATTACGCCGCTGCCCCACAAGGGTTTCATTGAGCATTTGGTAGCGATCCTGCTCCTCAGCCAGTTCTGCGGCCATCTGCAACCGGTCAAAGTCATTGGCCTGGGAGATTCTGACCTTAATCTCGTCAATCGCCTGTTGCTCCAGGGTAAGCTCTTCTTCCTGATCAGACACAAAGCGAGACATTTTTTCCAGGTCTTTTTCCAGGTCGCTAACCAAGGTCTGTAGCTCATCTAGGGCCATGGCTTCCAGAGTCCCCACATCCACCTTCTTGCTCAACCGCACCTTATCGCTGGTGTTGAGCAGTTTATACATCTGCTGATGCAGATTGCTCTGAGCTTGCAGCGTTTGGGTTAAGTTCTGGAGCTGATCTTGGTGCCCTTTCAACTCCTGCTGTTGCAGCTTAAGGGTTTCTCTTTGGCCGATCAGCGTAGCCTCCGATTGGTGCCAATCAGCCCAGCGCTGGGCCAGGTCAGCCCTTTGCTGATCAAGCTCGTGCTGCCGTCGGTCTAAATCCTGGCGCTGGGTTTCCAGAGCCTGTCGGTAGTCACTCAACAGACCTTGATGATAGGACAAGCCCTCATGCGCGTGAGTGAGGGGTTCGCGCAGGGCTTCCATGGGGATAAGCACCGCAGTTAGTCGATTCAGCGCGGCCTGAATTTGGTCAACTTGGGCAGAGTCTAAGCCAGTGCCGGTGGTTTCGGCTCGCTGTTCCTCTAACCGCCGCATTTCACCATTAAGGTGGGCCCATGCTCCTTCTAGATCCTGGGTTTTGCGGGTGAGTTCCTCTTGCTGCTGGGCCAAACTCTGGCGCGATTGCTCAATCTCCTGACGCTCAGCCTCAAGTTGCTCCAGGTCAACTTCGGCCTGCTCAAGTTGCTCCTGGCGGGCTTCGATCTCCAGTTCGCGGCGGTTTAATTCCTGGCTCTGGAAGGTCAGGGATTGTTTCCACTGCTCAATTTCTTCCTCCTGAGTTTTGGACTTTTTGCTCAGGTTTGAGAATGTCTGCAGGATAGTGGTGAGGGAGCGGCCTGCCTCGTAGTGGCGCTGAACTTGCCGGTTGCCACTGACTTCTACCATCACCAATACCCCAGCATTGTAGGATGACGCATCATCCGGGGCAACCAGGGTTTCTTCGCCAGTTACGGCACTCCAGCTATGCTCACTGCGTTGACAGGCCAACAGCTTAAACTCAGGCTTGCCGCCGCCAATAAATCCGGCCTTTTTTGGACTTCCGCTAGATATAGCACGCTGGTGGTCCTCGTTACGCTAAACGTGAATAACTCTGAATGTAGGTGACGGCCAAGGGCAAATTTGCGGTTGCAACCCCAAGGTAGAACAGGGTGATGACACAGGCGGCCCCAATTAGAACAGTAGCCCGACGCTAAGAGGCATCTTAGCTAATTTTGCTCAGGCCAGGGAAGGTTCTCTTGATCGGACTCCAGATTAGAACAAGCCCCAAGGCTTATACTTTTTGCTTGCTCACCGGCTTATTGGTAGCTATTGCAACCAGCACCCTAAAATGAGAACTCTTCTACTGAGGTTAGAATGCCCGCTGAAATGGCCAAAAGTGGAGGATACGCGACTAGATTTGGATCAGAGTGGTTATGGTAATTTAGTGCTAAACCAGGGCTTAGAGAAGGGTGAGGCTGAGAAATCTTTCCTTAAGATTACGCTTCCCGATTCAACAGCTTATACTGGAGGCGCAGGTGCTTTTCTAGTCTGGCTTAGGCCTTGAGTCCTCCGCCAGCTTCGCTACACAGCTGGGTCGCTCGGTTCATATTCCTTACGGTTGCTGCATGCAGGGCTATTTGTCTGAAATTGATATCCGCAGCATCTTACAGCTGATTGAACTGGGCCAGCGCACCGGTGAGCTTTATTTAGAGAGCTACAGCACTAACCAGATTCGCAGTTTGAGTCTGAGCACAGAATCTGGCCCAGGGCTATCGGAGTTAGCTCAGTCCTGGCTGGTGTTTTTGCCAATGGTCGTTTGGTGTATGCAGGCCCTACGGATAGCAGTTTGCAACGGCTACAAGATCACCTGCACCGCTACGGCATTGATAAATCCTTACCCGGCCCTGGCACCACCTCTGCCATTGCCGCTCTCAATTCCCTGGAGTATGGCACGCTATGGGCCATGCTGGAGCAACACCTGCTTACACCGGATCAGGGACGCACTATTCTGAGTCACATGGTGCGCGAAACTCTGTTCGATCTCTTGGGCCTTCATCAGGGATCCTTTGTGTTTCAGCTGAGTTCGGCCCTCAGCCCCCAGTTGATGACTCAAAAAGTTAGCGCCCTAGTCACCGGGCTAACCCAGCAAATTCAAACCTGGCATCAGCTCCACCCGCAGCTGCAATCTCCGGATCAGTGCCCTATTTTGGTAGACCCAGAGTCGTTTCGGGCCAGCACCTCGGAGGCTGCCTATGCCCGCTTAGTAACCTGGCTGGATGGGCAGACCTCCCTACGCCAAATCGCCCGGTACCTGAATCGCGATTTGGTGACAGTGGCCCGCAGCCTATTGCCCTCCATTCAACAAGGCCACATTGCGTTGATGCACCCCACAGCCCAGGCTCAAGCTAGCCGACCCTTAGCTCAGCTGTGGCCGCAGCGATTGCCTCGCATTGTTTGTGTGGACGACAGCGCTAGCATCCGCGCCCAGGTTGAACATATTTTAGATCGCCAGGGTTACGAAGCCACGTCTATTGGTAACCCCCTAAAGGCCCTGGGGTTGTTGTTTCAGCTGCAGCCAGACCTGATCCTGTGCGATATTGCCATGCCTGAGCTAGACGGCTACGAGCTGTGTGCCATGCTGCGCCACGCCAATGCCTTTCGCCAAACCCCCATTGTGATGTTGACCGGCAAAGACGGCTTCTTAGATCGCGTAAAGGCTCGCATGGTGGGTGCTAATGACTACCTAACCAAGCCCTTTGGCCCCAATGAACTGCTCGCTTTAGCTGAAAAATATGCGGGGCCTGGCGACCCAGATCGCCCCCGCCCAGACAAATTACTCGCCGATGCCCTGGCCCATGAGCTAGATTTTGATTTCAATCATGCCAGCGTTGCTTAGTAATATTTTTAGCATTTATTACTAGGGCAAGCCAACTTTACAAAGATTCGTCATAATTTGAACCATTGAGCCTGTCATTTTAATCGGGGTGCACTAGCGTCCCCTAGCCTTAAGGAGTTGGTAGCAAATTAATAATGGAAAGTCTGAGACGTTTGGCTGAGTGTTAGGGGTGTTTGCGGCTGCCCTAGGGTAGTTTCAATGGTGACCAATGCGGCCTTGTATGGGGCAATCTATGAGCATAGTTTTGGTGGTAGAAGACAGCGTTCCACAACGGGAAATGATGACGGATTTACTCCGAGGTATTGGTCTGGAGGTGGCGATCGCTGGGGATGGCTTGGAAGCCCTTGAGCGCATTCAACACCATCCTCCCGATGTGATTGTGCTGGACATCGTTATGCCCCGCATGAATGGTTATGAGCTCTGTCGTCGCCTCAAGGCCAACCCCAGAACCCAGCACCTGCCGGTGGTGATGTGTTCATCCAAGGGGGAAGAGTTTGACCGCTATTGGGGCATGAAGCAAGGGGCCGATGCCTACATTGCCAAGCCCTTTCAACCGGCTGAACTGGTAGGTACGGTGCAGCAATTACTGCGGGGCTAGGGCATGGTTAAGGACAATCCCTTAGAGGCAAAACCAATGGTAGGCAATCCTGACTTCCTCACCCAGACCGGGCAAGACCAAGATCCAGAGCTACAAGAGCTGGGAACCCCAGAAGGAGAGCTTTTCCTGAGATTTTTTGTCACCCCTGACGATGAGTTTGCCTTACCGGCTACGGGCATCCGTCGCATCATTGAGCAACCGCCCGACCGCATTACTCCGATTCCCAACGTCTCTCACTTACTCTTGGGTACCCTGAACGAGCAGGGGCGGGTTGTGTGGGTGGCAGATCTCGGTCAGTTTTTGGGTTATACCTCAATGCTGAATACAGATCGTCCCGAAATTGCGGTAATCGCGGTAGAGGATCAGGGAACTATGTTAGGCTTAGCCGTCAACCGGATTGTGGGGACGCAGTGGCTAAACCCTGATAAAACTCGGGTGGCAGGTAGCAGCCCCGATACGATGGCGCCGTTCCTACGCGGAGAATGGGTGCTACCCTCTGAGGATAACAAGGCGCTCAAGCTGCTCGACCACATTGCGGTGATTCGTTCTGCGCGCTGGGCAGCTTAGCTATCCAAGCGACAATTTACGGGTTCACGATTTACTGGCGCATCTTCACCCTTAAGACACTTGCACTGGCAGGAGAAGGTTATGGCTTCAGGCATTGATTACTCTCAGGCTTACCAAAAAGCTGAGAGAGCCTACATACAGGGCAACTATCAGGATGCCGCAGCTGTTATCGATCAGCTGGCTGAGCAGTACCCCGATGATCCCAGTGTACTGTTGCTGCGCGGGCATATCTACGGCTATGGATTGCAGCAATACGAAGTGGCCCGCCAGCAGTACAGTGCGGTATCCCAATACACCTCTGAGCCTGAGTATTTAGACTATGCCGCCAGCGGCCTTGACTACGTGCGCCAGTTTTTAGTGGAGGAGGCCAATGGTACCGATGACGAACCGGGGGATACTCGGTTCGCCGAAGTGCCTTCAGAGATGCGGGATGATCTGGGTTCAGCGGCCCGGTCAGAGGCTAGGGATTGGGAATCTTCCCCAGATTTAACCAATTTCGCCATGAACTCCTCCGACCCTTTTGCCATCGATGACGAGGTGTTGAGCGATGACCTGGACGATGTTACCTTTGAAGATGAGACCTCCGTTGACACCTTAGATTTTGCAGCGGCTGATCCCTTTACAGTGGTTGATGCTGACTTGAGACTTAATCCAGGTCGAGTTAGTCATCCCTCCGCTAATCAATCAGCTAATCCGATGGATCATCCAAGCAGCCCAGAGCCCCAGCTGGGTCAGCCAGAGCCGTACGGCACAACGGCCAGCCCGGCGGCCTCGCCTCCTCTGGTCGAAGCGCTTGATCCCTTTGGGCAGGATCCCTTTGGGCAGGATGATATGGCCTGGCCTGAGATAGCCGACGATGGCAGCGACGACATGACGGTTTTTGCCCCCGATCCAGACTTTGGCCCCGGAGAATTGAGTGCTCCAGTGGCTCGGTCAGGGGAAGCCTATCCCAACAACGGCTACAGTACCGCCTCTGGCTTTGATAGCGAAAATTCATCCCCTGGTAATGTAGATTTTCTAGATGAATTCGGTGAGTTTGATGATTTAGGCAGCTTACCCGACTTTGAGCTGTCTGATAGTTCAGCCGGGTTTACTACGCCTTCGGTAGGGCCATCGGGCTTGAGTTCTACGGACGATGGGCCTGACTACAGTGGCGGAGCCTCGGCCTTCGATCTAAGCGATATGGCCGACCAGGCCGCTATCAGCGACGAGGATATATTCAGTATTGCCGGGGCCGCCGATGGCCTGCCGATGTTTACTCAGGTCGATGGTGATGAGGTAGAAATTACTACCGACCAGGACTGGTTTGGATTTCTAGATAATGCTTCGCTGCCTACCAAGAGCCTGGTTGTAGCTCTCTCGGCGGGGGTAACCTCTGCCCTGGCCGTGGGGGTCATTAACTTTGCGGCAGCTACGCTTCAGCCCAATCGAGATATGCCTAAGGGTGTGCATGCAGCTATGGCGCTAGCGGCTGGGGTAGCCGGGTTTGGAGCGGCCTTTGGCACGGGCCGCCTGGCCCAGCGAAGCATTCAAGCCAGTGTTAATGACTTGCAGCGCCAGTTTGACTCGGTGATTCAGCAGGGCAATCTCTCGGCCCGGGCCACGGTCATGAGCGAGGATGAGTTTGGCCGGTTGGCCAGTAGCTTTAACAAGATGTCGCGGGTGATATTAACGACCACCAGCGAAGCTCAGCGTAAGGCCCAGGAACAGGAACAGGCCAAGGAAGACCTCCAGCGCCAGGTGATTCGTCTATTGGACGATGTCGAAGGGGGCCGCTCGGGGCGACCTTACGGTGCAGGCCGAGGTCACGGCTGACGTGCTGGGAGCAGTAGCCGATTCCTTTAACTTAACGATTCAAAACCTGCGGGAAATTGTGGAGCAGGTCAGCGTTGCCGCCCGGCAAGTGAGCAAGGGAGCCACGGAAAACGAAATTTTTGCCCGTAGTCTGTCTGCCGATGCTCTACGGCAGGCTGAGGAATTGGCCGTCACCTTAAACTCTGTGCAGGTGATGACCGACTCGATTCAGCGGGTGGCCGAGAGTGCCCGCGAAGCTGAGGAGGTGGCCCGCTCAGCGTCCTCTACCGCGCTTAAGGGCGGTGAGTCGGTGGAGCGCACCGTAGCTGGGATTCTGGAAATCCGTGAAACTGTGGCAGAAACTACCCGCAAGGTGAAGCGCCTGGCCGAATCCTCCCAGGAAATTTCTAAGATTGTGGCTTTAATTTCCCAGATTGCTTCTCGAACTAACCTGTTGGCCCTTAACGCCAGTATTGAGGCGGCTCGGGCCGGTGAGGCTGGTCGTGGCTTTGCTATTGTGGCCGATGAAGTGCGGCAGTTGGCCGACCGAGCGGCCAAGGCATCCAAGGAAATTGAGCAAATCGTGCTGCAAATTCAGAGTGAAACAGGCGGCGTTATGACCGCCATGGAAGAAGGCACACAGCAGGTCATCGAGGGTACCCGCCTGGCGGAGCAGGCGAAGCGATCGCTAGAAGACATCATTCAAGTCTCCAACCGCATCGACGTGCTGGTGCGTTCGATTACGGCGGATACTGTAGAACAAACTGAAACCTCTAGGGCCGTGGCCCAGGTCATGCAATCCGTCGAACTGACGGCTCAAGAAACCTCCCAGGAAGCTCAGCGGGTGTCGGGCTCCCTACAAAATCTGGTTGGGGTAGCTCGCGATCTGCTGACCTCGGTTGAGCGATTTAAGGTGGAATCTACCGAAGGGTAATCTGGCTGGTATCTGCCAGCCGTGTGGGCTCAGAACTTGATGCAAGTGTGGAGAAGGTAACCGATATGCTGCCTGAAGATCAAAAGCGAATCTTAGGGTATTTCATTGAGGAAGCGAAGGATCACCTCAATACCATTGAACAGGGCCTCCTTAACTTGCAGGCCACCATTCATGACCCTGAGATGATCAACGAGGTCTTTCGGGCGGCCCACTCGGTAAAGGGAGGGGCCGCCATGCTGGGCCTCAACAGCATTCAGCGCACCTCACACCGCATGGAAGATTTCTTCAAGTTGATGAAGGACTTCCCAATCCGTCCAGATCGCGAGCTGGAGTCTCTGCTGCTGCAAATTGCCGATGGCCTCCAGGATCAACTAGAACAGTTGCAGACCCCCTTTGGCCTGACTGATGACCAAGCCCAGGTCATTATGACTACCCTAGAACCCGTCTTTGGCCAAGCCGAAACCCATCTCCAGACTCTGGTCGAGGCGGCTCCGGTGGCCTCCGTGGTTGTTCCCGTAGCGTTGGCCGCTAGACCAGGGGTAGAGGCCACCAGCCATCCCGAAACCAGTGCCCTGCATCTGGTATTCCGCAGCGACGTGCCAGAACTGCTGCGGGAAATGTTGACCGCCTTTAAGCAGCCCGATGGGGTTACTTCCCGCCAACAACTGGGCCAGATTTGCCAGCGGCTCCACAGCCTGGGGGAGCAGTTTGAGCTAAGTCAGTGGTGTCATCTGGCCCAAAGTGTAGCCCAGGTGGTAGGCAACCCCCAGCAAACCTACCGAACCCTGGCGGCAGTCGTGATTCGCGACTTGAAACAGGCTCAGGAGCTGGTTTTAGCGGGGCATGGCAGCCAGATTAGTCCATCGTCGGCCCTACTGGCCCTGCTGCCACCAGCCCCTGCTGAGGCCGATCTAGCCCTGGAGGCTCTCCTCAATGCAGCCCTAGAGGAGGGGCCTGCCGAAGCTGACCTGGTCGAGCCCCTGATCAGCGCTGATTTGGCCAGTGCCACCGCGCTAACGGATACCGATGCGCTAACCAACACCGACGATTGGCTAACAGAACTAACGGTTACAGGCGACCTTCACCAGCCGGCTCCAGCGGCTGGGTCTGGGGAGTTTGACCTAACCTTGGCCACCGCCTCAACTCCAGCTCCCCAGCATCATCCAGGGGTTGGCCCCCAGGTGGGAGACGAAGAACTCAACAGTCTGGCAGACCTGTTTGAAGGCGAGGCTCTGAACTTGGACGGTCTCTGGGAAGACGAAGACATTCAAGACCTGAGCCAGGCCGATGACTTTAACGCCGACTTAACCGCTGATGACCTGGATGATGAGTTTGCCGATTTGTTCCAAACCGGCCTTGGCGATAGCTCACTCCCCAAAAATTCTGCCGCTGACGGCTATCCCCTAGAGGATGACATGGCGAGTTTGTTTGGCCATGCCCTGGTGGATGACATTCTTGTTGAGCAGGCTCCAGAGGCGGCTCCCGTTGCGGCCACTGCTGGAGGCAAGGATAACGCCCTGGAGGAAGCCTCGCCGCCCATCAGTGAGGCTTCCGACCTCACCAGTGCAGAAGAGCCAGAAGATTTTGAGGGCTTCTTTGACGGTTCTCAGCTGACGGTTCCTACGTCAACGGCGGCCGTGGACGAGTTTTTTGCTTTAGACCAGGCTAGCACCGCGGCTGAGGTTCCTCCATCTCTGGCCAATTCCACTCACCCAGAGGCAATCGCCAACCTCGATTCAGGTCTAGACTTGGCCGAGCCCTCGGAACCGGCCCCTGAGTCTGCCCTTGACATCAACGACCCGTTCTCGACGTTGACGGCTCGCCTCGACATTGACGGCTCGCCAGAAACCGATCTGGGGGATCTCTTTGATGCCATAGAAGTCGGCGATCCCTTTGGGGCAGAGGCGGCTGACCTGGATGACTTGGGCTTGGCAATTCCCAATCCGATTCCGGCGGTCCCTGACATCGCCAGCATGGCCACAGACCAAACTCCAGACGTTCCTGAAACCAATTCCAGTGTTGCCCCTGCGGATCCTTTCGGGGAACTGAGTCTGGATGGTTTGAGTTGGCTTAACGACGATAGCCAACTGCTCGACTCTGCTGCAGAACTCGCTCCAGAGCCCCTCCCAAAGCCCTCTATGGAGGCAGATAATGAGCCCTTTGTACTCCCCTCAGACGAACCCTGGGACACCTTCGGCACGCTAGATGCTCTCCTGGCAGACGATCTTCCATCTGGAGAGGTAGACGCTTCTAGCTGGCAAGAGCCCGTTCAACCTGCGTTCTCGCCCTTTGAGCCTGCCTCCACAACCTCACCAGAGGCCAATACCAGCGAAGTTAACTTACCTGCCGAGGAGCCTGCTTCCTTAACCGGTGTAGATAACCCTGACGACGACGGCTTTGGGGATTTAGAAAAGCTCTTAGAAGAAGCCGACCAACTCGGTGGGTCGGGGCCTGTGATGGGGGGGCGACGCACTAGCATTGCAGTCAGCCCGCGAATGCCCCGCCGCTCTAACGCCATGGCTGATCAAACCATGCGGGTGTCTGTGAGCCACCTGGACAACCTCAGCAACCTGGTGGGAGAACTGGTGGTCAACCGGAATTCCCTGGAGCAAGACCAGGAACGTCTGCGGCAGTTTTTAGATAATCTGCTGCACCAGGTGCAACAGCTGAACGATGTGGGGCAACGGATGCGAGATCTCTATGAGCGATCGCTGCTGGAAAGTTCGCTGATGGCCAATCGTCAATCCTTTGCGCTAGGGCCGGTAGCCAGCTATGGCGGTAGCCACGCTACCGGGGCCACCTTCGACGCTCTGGAGATGGATCGCTTCACGGGTTTCCACACCCTCTCCCAGGAAATGATTGAGCTGATTGTGCGAGTGCGGGAAGCCTCCTCTGACATTGAGTTCACCATCGATTCCACCGATCAAATCGCCCGCCAGTTTCGCCAGGTTACCACCCAACTTCAAGAAGGGCTCAACAAGGCTCGCATGGTACCCTTTGGCCAAACTGCCGACCGCCTGCCGCGAGCCGTACGAGACATTTCCCTCCGCTGCGACAAGGAAGCCAAGCTGGTGGTCGAGGGTCGCGACACCCTGATCGACAAAATGATTCTGGAGCGCCTGTACGACCCCATGACCCATCTGGTCAACAACGCGATCTCCCACGGTATCGAATCCCCAGACGAGCGGGCCGCTTTAGGTAAAGCCAGGGAAGGCACCATCACCGTGCGGGCATTTTATCAGGGCAATCAAACCGTTATTTACATTGCTGACAATGGCGGTGGCATTAACCCAGGGTTGGTCAAAGCCAAGGCGCTAGAAAAAGGGATTATTACCCCCGCTGAAGCCCAAACCATGACTGACTTGGAAGTTTACGACCTGCTATTTCTACCCGGCTTTACCACTCGTGATCAGGCCGATGCCTTCTCCGGTCGGGGGGTAGGCATGGATGTCGTGCGCACCGCCCTGGCAGACATTCGTGGTTCGATCACGATTGAGTCGGAGGTGGGCAAAGGCACTAGCTTTACAATTCGTCTACCGCTAACTCTGAGCATTACCAAGGCTCTGAGCTGCGTCAACAATCAGGCCCGCATCGCCTTCCCTATGGACGGGGTAGAGGATATGTTTGACGTGCCCAGGGAACGCATCCAAACCGATGACCAGGGCCACAGCGGCATTCTCTGGCGGGATATGCTGCTACCCTGCCGACCTCTGGGCGATCTGCTGAAGTTTAACCGTAGCCTGGGTCGGGGCCGAGTTTACGGTGGCCCACAGGATGACAACAGGATCTCCATCGTAGTGTTGCGCAGTGCCAGCACCTTCATTGGCTTACAGGTTGATCAGGTGATCGGTGAACAGGAAATTGTGATTAAACAACTGGAAGGCCCTGTACCTAAGCCCACTGGCATTGCTGGGGCTACCGTGCTGGGAGATGGCCGCGTCATGCCCATTGCCGATGTCCTAGAACTCATCGATCTAGCCACAGGCCGGGTACGCCGCGATGCACCATCCTCCCTGTGGAGTCAGCCGGAGATTGAAGATCCCTCTGAAGCCAGCGCCCAGAGCGAGCCTACTGTGCTGATTGTGGATGACTCCATCACCGTCCGCGAACTGCTGTCGATGAGCTTTAATAAGGTAGGCTACCGAGTTGAACAGGCTCGTGATGGCCAGGAAGCCTGGGAGAAACTACGCTCTGGTCTACCCTGCGACCTGGTCTTTTGCGACATTGAAATGCCCCGCATGGACGGTCTTGAACTGCTCTCGCGGCTGCAAAAAGATGACCTGCTCAGCCAGATTCCCATTGCCATGCTGACCTCGCGGGGGGCAGACCGGCACCGGCAGATGGCCATCGACCTGGGGGCCAAGGGCTACTTCACCAAGCCCTACCTGGAAGAGATGCTACTGGATGCCGCCCAGCGCATGCTCCAAGGCGAAACGATGATTGCCCAAAAGACGGCTAGCCCGCTCTAAATCAGCGTTTAGGCGTTACTTGCCTTTCCCTCTTGCCCTACACTGAGGATAG
Source organism: Leptolyngbyaceae cyanobacterium SM2_5_2 (assembly GCA_012031045.1). Taxonomy (GTDB): domain Bacteria; phylum Cyanobacteriota; class Cyanobacteriia; order Phormidesmidales; family Phormidesmidaceae; genus Nodosilinea. The sequence continues at coordinate 60 of JAAUUR010000018.1, read as the reverse complement.
TTACCTAGTTAGGATTGGTGTTCTATGATTTTCCCGGTGCTCCAGTCACGGTTACTAACG
>JAAUUR010000431.1 GCA_012031045.1 Leptolyngbyaceae cyanobacterium SM2_5_2 | reverse complement strand
AGGCGACTGCGCCAGGGCTGGCCGAATCGCCTGACTGCCGCCCAGCATGGCCACGGGCTTCAGGTGAGCCAGGCGTCGATAGTGGCGATAGTCGGCCAGCAGAAACTCGCCACCCCAGAGACTCTGATCATCACCATAGCCCAGGCCATCCAGGGCAATACCCAGCACTGGCGGGGCGTCTAGGGGCCGACCATTATCCACCAGGCAGGCGGCAATGTGGGCATGGTGGTGCTGCACAGTGACCAGCGGAATCGACTGACCCTGGGCCAACTCCTGCCCCAATTTGGTCGAGAGGTAGTCAGGATGCTCATCCACGACAATTCCCTCTGGTCTGTACTCAAACAAATCCAGGTAAAGCTCCAGAGCTTGCCGATAGCCCTGATAGGCAGCGGCGTTCTCCAAGTCACCTAAATGCTGGGAAAGAATCGCCTGACCAGGACGCATTAGACAGAACGTACTTTTAAGCTCCCCGCCCAGAGCCAGCAGCGAGGGCACCCGCTCAAAGCCCGGTGGCAGATCCAGAGGAGCAGGCGCATAGCCCCGTGCCCGTCGCAGGACTTGCGCCTGACCATTCACCACCCGCACCACAGAGTCATCCACCCGGTTAACAATGTCGCGGTTGTGTAGCACAAAGTAAGACGCTACGCCCCCCAGTTGTTCGCGCACGGCCTCGTTGGTAATGCACTGGGGTTCATCGGAGCGGTTGCCGCTGGTCATCACCAGAGGCCGATCCAACCGCTGCAAAATCAGGTGATGCAGCGGCGTGTAGGGCAGCATAACGCCGAGGGTAGAGAGGTTAGGGGCAAAGGAAGAGGCCAGGGGAGGGTTAATTTTGAATTTTGTTCGCGCAGCGTCTCCAGAGGAGAAATTTTGAATTTTGAATTTTGAACTCTCCGAGCCTGCCTCCTGATCTCCTAACTCCTGATCTCCTAACTCCTGCCTCCTGCCTCCTGCCTCCTGCCTCCTAAAATCAAAAAACCCACTGGCTTCTAGCGCTGACTTCCTCTTCAACAGCACAATAGGAGCAGCGGGGCTGCTGAGCAGCTCAGCTTCCACTTCGCTGATTTCGCAATAGGGTTCAATCACCGCCAGGTCACGCACCATGAGGGCAAAGGGTTTGTGGTACCGGCCTTTGCCCTGGCGGAGCTGGCTAACGGCAGTCTCGTTCGTGGCGTCGCAGGCCAGGTGTACGCCGCCCAGCCCTTTGATCGCCACAATTTCGCCCCGCTGGATCAGGGTGGCCACGGCTTCCGCTTCATCCAACAGGGCAAGGGATCTGGCTAACGCGGTTTTGCCATCGGCACGCTCTAGCCAGACCTTGGGACCACACACCGGGCAAGCCGTGGGCTGGGCATGGAAGCGGCGATTGGTAACCTCTTGATACTCCCGGTGGCAAGAGTGACACAGAGTAAACCAAGCCATGCTGGTACTGGCGCGATCGTAGGGCAGCTTGCGAATAATACTGAGGCGAGGGCCGCAGTGGGTGCAATTGGTGAAGGGGTAGCGAAAATAGCGGCTGCGGGGGTTAAAAAGCTCGGCTAGACACTGGGGGCAAGTTGCCGCATCGGGAGCGATTTTCAGTTTTTACGGCAGTATGCTCGCTTTCAATAATCCGAAAATCAGCCTCCGGGAGAGTCTCTAACTTGAGAGGCTGGCGCTGGATGCAAGCAATTCTGGCCAGGGGCGGGCTGTTTTGCAGCAGTTGTAGAACGAACTGGTTAATCTGCGATTGCGGCCCGGCAATGTGAATCAAAACCCCTTCGCCATCGTTTAGCACGTGGCCACGCAGGTGCAGGGCTACCGCCAGCCGATACACCGTAGGCCGAAAGCCAACCCCCTGCACGGTGCCCGTAACTCGGATGGCTTCAGCAACGTCTTCTCCTGGGCTTGTTCGCCGGGGAGATACAACTGCCGCACGTAAGGCTTGGGAAGCACTAGAAGATAAGGTCATGGTGGCCAGGAGAGACCCCTTTGGGGCAGCAGGAAAAGTGCCGAAGCAACGGCTAAGCGACCTTGCCCAGCATCTGACCAGCGATGGTGCCTGGGAGCAGAGCTAGCGAGATCGCCCACACTCCGAGGGTAGAAGCCTTAACCTGATCTTCCGGAAACCCCAAAGTTTTTCTTAGCGTTTCAGTTAGAAATCGTTGCAATCACCATAGGTCTCCTGCCCCCTGCCTTCTAACTCCTGACTCCTAACTCCTAACCCCTGATTCTCCCCCTCCCCTAAGAAAACCGCAGCGTAGCCGCCATCGCATCCAGCTCAGCCCGGCTGGGTTTAGGCAGGTGCTTTTCACTGAACTTAACCTGGCCATCTTCAATGTGGGCCAGGTGTTTGTAGGTGATGTCCAGCGGGTCGTGCTGGGGAATCAGGTTCAGGTGGGCATGGCGGACGCCAAAGCCGTGCACCACCATACCCACCTTGAGCGGTTTGTAGACTTCCATAATTCTGCGCCCAATGCGCTGGGCCACCACCATTACCTGAGCGGCCAGGGCATCGGGCAAATCGGTAAAGTGGTCGATATGTACTTTGGGGATGACGATGCAGGCTCCCGGATAGATGGGCTGTAGCGGCACAAAGGCCAGCACATCCTCCTCTTCGTGGACGAGGCTGGCTGGCCCCTTGCCGGACACAATGGCGCAAAAGGGACAGTCAGCCGATGTAGGCTCTGAAGTCTGGTCTAATCTGTCTTGGGTTGCCATAGTGAGGTTGGCCTAAATGGCCAAACCAAGTTTCAGGCCCAGAAAAGCATGGATAAACATCACGCCAAGGGCAACAGTACCCAAATAGGCGTGGGCCGTACGCAGAGCCGGTTGGCCACCGCCAAACTTGGTGGCCGAAATAGCACCGTTGGTAGCCAGTAGGCCAAGCACCAGGGTGCCCGTCCAAAAGTGGGGGCTTTCCAGAATAGGCTGGTCTTGCATTACTAGAGAAAGCAAGCCGCCCGTATACCCAAGGGTGATAAAAGTAAACATCCACAGGGCCAGGCGCTTATGCATGGTGCGCATCTCGGCCTTTTTCTCCACATCATCGCCAAGACGGCCTTTCCAGCCGGCCCAGGCGGTAAAGGTGCCCATCACAAAAATCACAATTCCCATCATCAGGGGATGGCCCCAGTGGACGATGGGGCGCTGGGGTACCAAACCCGGCAAACCAGTCGGCAATGGGCTGCAAGACGGCCCGCAAATTAGACACCATGACGAACTCCCAAACCGCACGAAGACAACACTCCTAAATTGCCATATTTTCTGTCTCTAGGGATTAGTTTGTGGGGGCAATCGCGATCGCCGCCCTTCAGCGAAGTCAGATAACCTGATAAAAAATGATTAAGTCCATTAATCATTTTTTATTCAAAGGCTACAAAGCTGAATTTAGCTTTAATATAAGCCAATGGAGCTAGATAACCTTGATATAAAAATTATCCGCATCCTTCTAGAGCGGGGGCGCATTACCTGGTCTGAACTCGCTAGCCAGCTCGGCTTGTCGGCTCCGGCCACGGCAGACCGGGTTAAACGCCTGGAGGAACGCGGCATCATCGAAGGCTACAGTGCCCAACTGAATGCGGAGGCGCTAGGGCTTGATCTAACAGCATTTATTGCCGTAACGCTTGATCATCCCCGCCATCGAGCGGAATTTCTCGCCCAGGTGCAGGAATCTGCCGAAATTCTGGAATGCCATCACGTCACTGGCGATGATGACTATTTACTCAAAGTCCGCTGTCGCCATACCAAGGCGCTAGAAGCGCTAATTAGCCAGCGGCTGAAGGCTATTGAGGGAGTGGCTAGAACGCGCACGTTGATTGTGCTGTCCACGGTAAAGGAGCGGCAGGCGGTGATGGGGGAAGGGGTGATGGGTGACGGGTGACGGGGTAAAGAGGTGGATGGGTGAAGAGGGGGTAGGGTATGTGGGTTTGGAATTTGGTTAAGGGGATAGGGATGGGGGTTGGCGATCGCCGCGCCGGGGTTAATTGAGCAGATGGATAAGGTGCGGGGACTCCTATAACCTCGACCGATTGGCCCAACATTTGGGCACAGCAGCATTACAGGCCCAGGACGAATTTGTCCCCCTCTGGCAAAAGATTCGGGCCACCCGCTCCCGTTTAATCGTAGCCCTCCGGGAACTGGGGTTTGAGGTGTTTGATTCCGATGCTAATTTCGTTTTTGCTGCCCCCCAATGGTGCCTGCCGCCGACCTCTACCAAGCCCTCAAAGCCCGGAAAATTCTTGTCCGCTA
>JAAUUR010000430.1 GCA_012031045.1 Leptolyngbyaceae cyanobacterium SM2_5_2 | reverse complement strand
TAGCGCTAATCCATAGAAAAATGCCAACGCCGATGTCGGTAATGACCAGTATTCTGGCCAAAGGGCACAATTACGTAGGACAGAAAAACCGGAATCACCACGATGGCTGGCCCCAGGGTAAACAAAATGGGGTCAGCCTTAGCGGGGGTGATGTCTTCCTTGAAAAGCAGCTTGATGCCATCTGCCGCCGCTTGCAGGGTACCGAGGGGGCCAACATACTCTGGGCCAATCCGTTGCTGAGCCGCCGCAGAAATCTTTCGCTCTAGCCAAACCGTTACAAAAATACTGACGGTGGCCGCTATCAAGATCAGCACCATGGGCAAGGGTAGCCACAGCGTTTTAGCCACCCCGTAGGATAGGCCTAAATCAGTCAGCGCCCTCACGAAGCTCCCTTGTAGGTCGATTCCTTGATTCATCATCAGCCCTCTACTATCAGCCCCTTGGCACATCCATCATTAACCATAACCCAAGTCAGTACTCAATACGGCCTAGGCGGGTTAATCCACAACTATGCCAAAAATTCTACCCTTTCTCTTGCCCCAGGCCGTTGGTTGAGGCTGGGCTCTTTCATAGGAATATCCAGGCTTCATCATTGCCGATACTTAACTATACCGACCAGCCTAAACAAAAGCCCCCTGACCGCAAAGGCCAGAGGGGCAGGAGTTCCTGAAAATCGTCACTGAAATCATCATCGGGGCATTTTGGGCGAGTGCCCAGGGGGGTGTGACCCATCAGGAGGGAAGTGAAATTTGGAAACCTTTCTTATCCCAAATATGCGGTCTATCGGTCAGGTCAATGTAGGGCTGGTTATGGGGGCCGGTGTAAATCTGCGTGGGGCGGAAGATGCGATTCTCGCCCAGTTGCTCTTTCCAGTGGGCGAGCCAGCCCGCCACCCGGGCAATCGCAAAGACCGGCGTGAATAGATCGACGGGAATATCTAGCTTGCGATAGACCAGCCCGGAGTAAAAGTCTACGTTGGGGTAAATGCCCTTATGGCCAAGCTTTTCAGAAACGGCCTGTTCCATCTCTAGGGCAATGGCGTAGTACTCGTCCTGGCCAAATTTTTCAAACAACTGCTCCGCCAGCCTTTGCAGAATGGTGGCGCGGGGGTCTTTAACTTTGTAGACCCGGTGGCCAAAGCCCATAATCTTAGATTTTCGGCAATGCAGCGCTCCACGTAGGGACGCACGTTTTCTACCGTGCCAATTTGCTGGAGCATTTCGATCACCTCTTCATTAGCGCCACCGTGGAGCGGCCCGGCCAGGGTACCTACGGCAGAGGCAATCACCGCGTAGGGATCAGTGAGCGTAGAGGCCGTTACCATCGCTGAAAAGGTAGAGGCGTTGATGGTGTGCTCGGCGTGGAGGGTAAGGCAAATATCAAAGATGCGAGCGGCCAGGGGGTCGGGTTCCCGCTCGCTGAGCATGTACAAGAAGTTAGCGGCATAATCCAGGTCATCCCTGGGCTGCACCGGGTCGTTACCCTTCCGCATGAGTTGGAAGGCCGCCACCATCGTAGGAATTTTGGCCAGCAGCCGCACGACGGCTTTTTGAATATAGATTGGATCATCCAACGCCCGCCGCGAGTAAAACAGACCGAGAGCCGCCGCACAGGCTTGCAGCGCATCCATCGGATGCCCGCTCTCTGGAAAGCACTTCATCATGTCGCGAATGCGGTATTTGAGGCGGCGATGATAACGAATCTCGTACTCAAAGGCTTCTAGCTCGGTTTTGGACGGTAGCCCGCCCCAAATTAATAGGTAGGCCGTTTCCACAAACGTACTGCGCTGGGCGAGTTCTTCGATGCGAATGCCGCGATATTCTAAAACTCCGGCCTGGCCATCCACAAAGCTAATGCTGGACTGAGTGGCGGGCACTCCCTCCAGGCCGGGCCTGTACTCACATACGGTCATAGCTTACTGCTCCCGATCGCTGTTTCATCATTTCAACGGCGATGAGAACTCCGCCGTTATAAGCGCTACCAAATTCTGGGTTTAACGCTGATTTACCCTAATCAGGGCTGAATCGATGTAAAAGTCACTGTACACCAAGGTGGGACAATCACGGTTTGAGGACTAGTCCGTGGTAATCAGGCCTTCCTCAGGGTTCACCAAGCGCCAGAGTTTTTGCTTAATTTGCATATCAAACACATCCCACTTAAGCCGGTTGTAGGCCGAATTTTCGTAAAAGCCCGACAAAAAACCGACTGGAATTTCAAAGCCGCCAGCCATAGAGCGACCGCCACCAAAAAACGACCGGCACTGTCTTGGCCAAAGGCTTCCTTAATAAATTCATCGGGGTCGAGGGTAATTTTGCTGGTGCGGAGGGAGCCAATCACCACCTCGCGCTCTTCATCCTCGTCGTGGACAATGCCGTAAACTACGGCAGTATGAATATTTTCTTCGGTAACGAGAAAATCTGCCGCCTGGGGAATCGCATCGCGATCTTCGTAGCGCAAGTAGCCGACCCCAGCAATGGAGACATTGTTGCGTACTTTGCGGTTGCGCAGCGATCTCTCAATCACATCCATCACCCGCTTTGAGCGAGAGGCTTGCAGCACAGCGCTTAGCAACTGACCGTCATAGAACTCGCTCAGGTAAGCGGCGGCCATAAAGTCATCCGCACCGGCATGCATGAGTTGGTTTGTATCGGCCCGCAGGCCGTGCATCAAGGCGGTGGCACACTTGGTGTGTTTAGAATTGCCACGGTCTAGCTTGAGCAGCCCTTGCTGGAGGTACTGGGTCAAAATCGTTGCTGTGGCGCGAATGTGGGGGCGCAGGTCGATATATTCAGCATCTAGCTTGGCCTGGGGCGCATGGTGATCAATCACCAGCACCAGAGGAATGCCTGCTTTGCGTACTGGCCGATAAAGCTGGCTGGTGGTGCCCTGGTTGTCTACCAAAACAACACCCTGATATTGGTCTAGGTCGGGGCTGTCAGCATTGGGCAAAATCCAGCGGCGGGCCGGTAGCCCGGTTAATTTAACGAGGGCGATATTTTCCTGGTGGCTGAGGGTGCCGGCATAGAAAATGTCGCACTCAATATCGTAGGTGGCCGCAATTAGCTGGTAAGCCCAGGCCGACGAGAGGGCATCGGGGTCAGGAAAATCCTGTAAAAGCACCATCTGGCGATCGTTGCGATGGGCTTCTAGCAGTTTGCGAACCGTCTGCACAGGGAGATCAGGCGGCTGAGCCATGCCAGTATCGTTAGGTATGGCTAATAGAGCGGTTGAAGAAGAGTCGGCGCTAGGATCTAGGGTCATAGTAGCCATAGGAGGATTACCGGCAGCGGCTAGTAGAACGAGGGGGTAGAGCCTGGCCGGGGGCAGTGTAGGGCCACGCAGATAGCCCGGCAGCAGTTAGCCTAGAGGATAGAGGAGTTCAACTCTATTATTACAAATCTGCTTGCCTGAACGGTTCAATTTAGCCATTTGGATAGGGATTTTGCAGAGGCTCTGTCATCTCTCGCTACAATGGGCTCTGTAAATCCAGGAACTGTTGTGCTATGAAACGCTTGATTGTGGCTCTGCTCATGGGTTTGGCACTGGTGGGCTTCCCGACTCAGGCTTGGGCGCACCAGGTAGAAACCTTCTATAGCCTGGGCGCTCAACTGGAGTTTCAGTCTACCTTAGCAGCGCGAACCTTTGCCGGGGCGACGGTAAGTATCTATGCGCCGAATAACCCAGAGGAACCCTGGCAAACCCTCGTGACCGACGGTGAAGGGCGCTTTGCCTTTGTGCCTGACGAGTCAATGCCAGGGAATTGGGAAATTGCCATTGAGTCGGATGATTTAAGCCATGCTGACTATTGGACAGTGCCCGTAGGCGACACGGGCATTATCTACGACGGCATAGTGCTGGATTCTACCCAAGACCAGCACTACGTAGCCGCCGCTTCAACCTTTGGCCCCCTGGCAATGGCCGTAGCCGCCGGGCTGGGTTGGGCGCTCTTTAAGCAGCGGCGGTAAAATTGCCGCCGTCTTGGTAGAAGCGCTGGCTAGGGGCGATCACGGGAGGAAGAAGGCCTATTTTTATGCCTGGAGCGCTGGTATAGGAACTGGGGTTCCGGTTAGGAAGGCAGAGGCTAGCTTGGCTACCAACCCAGAACCCCGGTTGTTTAGGCTTTACGCCTATGGCTGGCTACTCACCCCGCGGCGGCGGGTCATCAGGCTGATCACGCCGCCCCGGCTACCCGTTTCCTCCACCGCTTGCAGGAAGGCCTCAAAGCTGGGGGTGTTGGGCTGC
>JAAUUR010000429.1 GCA_012031045.1 Leptolyngbyaceae cyanobacterium SM2_5_2 | reverse complement strand
TAAGGGCCGGGCCATTATCTATCTATTTTTTGCTAGCAGCTCAGATGACCTTTTTGTTGACGCTGGTGATGAATCTCTATGGTGGCTAGGCGATTCTGGCTTAATCCGTTATTACCGCCTGGGAGGTGGCGATGACCGCATCTGCCCAGCGGCGATCGCGCCTGCCGAAAATCGTCCTGTGCCCTGGCAAGCCCTGCTTGACGGCATAATGCTGCTGCTGTGGGCCGCTATGCTGGCCCGGTTTACCTTCACCGGCAAGCTCTATTTGCTACTCCACCCAAACTATATGTGGCTGGCGCATCTAGGCATGGTGCTGATGGCTCTGATGGGGTTTGGTCGGCTCTGGCAGGTGTGGCAGCGTATGAGATCGCCCCAGCGGCGGGCCGCACCGCGCAGCCAGGAGCACATCGCCCTTTTGCCACGCCAAATTAGCAGTGGGCTGTTGCTGGCTGTAGCGGTATTTGGGCTGCTCTACAGCCCTCGGCCCTTCACCAGCGAGACGGCCTTTCAACGGGGCATTACCGATGTGCTGGGGCAGACGAGAGCGCGGCCAGAACGCTTTGTGCTCAGCGGCGCGCCGGAGGAGCGCACCATTGTGGATTGGGTGCGCACCCTGAATGTCTACCCCCGAACCCGATGCCTACACCGGCCAGACCATCAAGGTTAGCGGCTTTGTCACCCACATTCCCACCTGGCCAGACGACTTCTTTATGATTTCCCGCTTTGTGCTGACCTGCTGCGCCGCCGATGCCTACCCCGTAGGGTTGCCGGTCAGGCTGACTGGGGACACCCCCCGTCCCCAGCCGGATACCTGGCTGGAGGTGTCTGGCACAGCCGCCACCGAAACCCTGGACAACAAGCGCCAGCTTGTGATTGGTGCGCCAACTCTGACCGAAATTCCAGAACCTCGCAACCCCTACGAGTACTGATCATGGCCCGTCGTCGTTCTCGTCGTCGTTCTGCCCAGCCTCAACCCTTGAAGGGTCAGCCTGCTGCTCGCCAGGGTGCCCGCCGCCGCTCGTCCCGTGACCGTCAGCACCAACCGCTGGATCGGGTGGCCCTGATGATGGCGGCGGTGCTGACTCTGGTTTTGGGAGGATTAATTTTTTCTGGCGACCACGCGATGGCGAAGGTGCGGGAGTTTAGCTGGCAGGATCGCCAAGTCGGGGTAGAAGACCGGGCCTTTCTGCTGACCTTTAGCCGCCCGATGGATCCTGCTAGTGTAGAAGCCAATCTGACCATCGAGCCGCCCTTGCCGGGTAAGGTGAGTTGGGCCGGGCGGCGGATGGCCTACACCGTTACGGAGCCCATTCCCTACGGTGAGGCTTTTACCGTCAAGCTGGCAGCGGCTCGCGATCGCTTCTCGGCTAACGCTGACCATGCCGGGCGCTTTGAGCCATTTCAGGGAACCTTCCAGACCCGTCAGCGAGCCTTCCTCTACATTGGGGCCGAAGGCGATGAGGCCAACCGCCTGGTACTGGCGGATTTGGAGCAACAGCAGCGCCAGATTCTAACTCCCAAAAACCTGGCCGTACTGGCCTTTGAGCCCTATCCTCTGGGGGATAGGGTGCTGTTTTCGGCCAATGATACCAACCAGGGAGAGGATTTGCTCAGCCAGCAGCTTTATACGGTGACAACGGGCATCAATCCTCACCCACCAGAGGATTTGCTGGGCGATCGCCCCCCGTTCTGGCAACGGCTCTGGCCCAAGCGAGCTGAGCCATCCTCTGGGGAGTTGACCCTCCTGTTAGACAACCGGGACTATCAAAACCTCAAGTTTGACCTCTCAGCGGACGGCAAAACTATTGTGGTGCAGCGGGTCAACCCCAATGACCCGTCAGATTTTGGCCCCTGGGTGATCCGAGATGGAGATGCCCCTTACCGCTTAGAGACCGATCCCGGTGGCGACTTCTTGATTGCGCCGGATAGTCAATCCCTGGTGCTGCTCCAGGGTGAAGGTACCGCCATCCTCAACCTAATGCCAGATTCCCAACAGGGGCCTCAACAACCCCTCGACTTTTTGCCGAATTACGGACGAGTGCTTGACATTGCTGCCGACGGTTCCGCCGCCGCGATGGTTAACTTTAACCAGGATGACCCGGCCAAGCGGTTTACCGAGTCGCTGTTTTTGGTTACCAACCAGGGCACCGAGGAAGAGTTGCTGCGGGTGGGTGGCACCATTATGGACGCTCAGTTTGACCCGACCAAGCGCTTTCTCTACCTATTGGCCAGCGAACCAACGGCGGCCAACCCCAGCGACGATCCCCTCAGCGTGGAAGGGCGCTATGCCGAACAGCCCTTCTTGCTAGCGGTTGATCTGGAGGCCAGGGCGGCCCTCAAGCTCTTACAATTGCCTCAGCAGCCTCGCATTCACATGAGCCTGGCCCCGGATGGGCGATCGCTACTGCTCGATCTCGACGGCAGTAATGATGCCCTGCCCAATTCCGATCCCGCCAGTGGCCCTGGTCTGTGGTATTTGCCCCTATTTAGCGAACCCGGTCAAACCAGCCCCGCCGTGGTGAATCCAGAGCTTTTTCCCTTCAAGGGCATTCAAGCCACCTGGCTGCCGTAACGGGGGTTATAAATCGGGAAACATGTCCCGAACCGCTGGATGTACCAGTTGACCCGCTGAGACATTGAGCCCGGCCTTGAGTCCGCTATCGCTCTCTAGAGCCACCATGCCTTGGTTGGCCAGCTTTAGTACGTAGGGGGCGGTGGCATTATTAAGTGCCTGGGTGGCGGTCCAGGGCACGGCACCGGGCATGTTGGGCACACCAAAGTGCACCACACCAGCTTCCACGTAGGTCGGCTGGCTGTGGGAGGTGGGGCGCAGGGTTTCGATGCAGCCACCCTGGTCTACGGCCACGTCAATAATCACCGAGCCGAGCCGCATTTTAGAGACCAGCTCCTTCGACACTAGAATAGGCGCCCGGCGACCCGGCACCAGCACAGCCCCAATCAACAAATCGGCCTGGGGGACGGACTTAGCAATTTGGGTGGCACTGCTGTACAAAAGCTCAACCCGCGAGCCAAACAAGGTTTCCAGATAGGCCAGCCGGTCTACGTTGAGGTCGATAATTTGCACCCTGGCGCCCAAACCTACCGCCATCTTAGCCGCCTCGGTGCCCACCACACCGCCGCCTAAAATGACCACCAAACCGGGGGATACGCCGGGCATACCGCCCAGCAACACGCCTCTGCCGCCCTGTTGCCGCTCCAGGTAGCGAGCCCCAAGCTGCACCGACAGACGACCGGCAATGATGCTCATCGGGGTGAGCAAGGGCAAGCGACCATCGGCGGTGGTCACGGTTTCGTAGGCGATGGCCTGAATGCCGCTGTCTAACAACGCCTCGGTCAGCCTGCGCTCGGCGGCCAAATGCAGATAGGTAAACAGGATCAGGTCTTTACGAAAGAAGTCGTATTCCGAGGGCTGAGGCTCCTTCACCTTAACAACAAGTTCCTGACCCCAGGCGGTGGCAGCATCCTCCACCAGGGTGGCTCCGACCTGCTCATAGTCTTGATCGCTAAAGCCGGAACCCAGGCCTGCCCCCCGCTGCACTACCACCTGATGCCCTTGCTGGCAGAGGGTTTGCACTGTCGCTGGGGTTAGACCCACGCGAAATTCCTGATCTTTAATTTCCTTGGGCAGTCCGATATGCATGGTTGGTTGTTGTCCTATGGGCAGAAGATAGGGCTGCGTGCAGGCTGCTCTACAGAAGCCCTGACAGAATCCCTAGCTCTATTATCCCTAGCGGTTTCTTTAACGGTGTTCGTAGAGGGCCGAATAGAACGCTTGATAGTCTGCTGAAAGCAAGGGCATCCACCAAGGCCGATGGGTGAGATACCAGGTAATAGTGTGGCGCAGGCCCGTTGCCAGGGTGAGCTGAGGAGCCCAGCCCAGGGTTTGCTGAATTTTGGTGATATCCATCGCGTAGCGGCGGTCGTGGCCGGGCGATCGCGCACAAACGTGATCAGGTCTCGGCAGGGCCGCACCGGCAGGTCATCGGCTAGCTCATCCATCAAATCGCAGAGTATTTGCACTAATTCCAGGTTTTTAACCTCCGACTGGCCGCCAATGGCGTAGGTTTCTCCCGGTGAGGCTTTAGTTAGCACGGCATCCAGCGCCCGGCAGTGGTCGTCTACGTACAGCCAATCGCGGATATTCTGACCATCCCCATAGACCGGCAGCGGTTTGCCCAGCAGCAGGTTGACGCACATCAACGGCATCAGCTTTTCGGGGAACTGGT
>JAAUUR010000017.1 GCA_012031045.1 Leptolyngbyaceae cyanobacterium SM2_5_2 | reverse complement strand
TAATTGCGTTCGTTGCGGCTCCTCCTGTAGACATTGACGGCATCCGTGAGCCCGTTGCTGGCTCCCTGATGTACGGCAACAACATCATCTCCGGTGCAGTTGTTCCTTCTTCCAACGCCATTGGTCTGCACTTCTACCCCATCTGGGAAGCGGCTTCCCTGGATGAGTGGCTGTACAACGGTGGCCCCTACCAGTTGGTAATTTTCCACTTCCTGATCGGCGTATTTTGCTACATGGGTCGTGAGTGGGAACTGAGCTACCGCCTGGGCATGCGTCCCTGGATTTGCGTAGCCTACTCTGCTCCCGTGGCCGCTGCTACTGCTGTGTTCCTGGTCTATCCCCTGGGCCAAGGTTCCTTCTCCGATGGTATGCCCCTGGGTATCTCCGGCACCTTCAACTTCATGTTGGTGTTCCAGGCTGAGCACAACATTCTGATGCACCCCTTCCACATGCTGGGCGTAGCGGCGGTGTTCGGTGGTTCTCTGTTTTCCGCCATGCACGGGTCTCTGGTGACCTCTTCTCTGGTGCGTGAGACCACCGAGACCGAGTCTCAGAACTACGGCTACAAGTTTGGCCAAGAGGAAGAGACCTACAACATCGTGGCGGCCCACGGCTACTTCGGTCGGTTGATTTTTCAATATGCCAGCTTCAACAACAGCCGTTCTCTGCACTTCTTCTTGGGTGCGTGGCCGGTGATTGGCATCTGGTTCACGGCGCTGGGCATCAGCACCATGGCGTTCAACCTGAATGGGTTCAACTTCAACCAATCCATCCTGGATTCTCAGGGTCGGGTGATTGGCACCTGGGCTGACGTCATCAACCGGGCCAACTTGGGTATGGAAGTGATGCACGAGCGCAATGCTCACAACTTCCCCCTCGACTTGGCCACGGCTGAGGAAGCCATCCCCGTTGTTCTACAGGCTCCTGTAATCAACGGTTAATGGATTTTGTAGGAAGGTGAGCTTAGGGCTTACCTTCCTACAAACAGGTCGAATTGAAAGCGCCTCACGCCGGGGCGCTTTTGTTATTAGCAGCCTATAGCACCCTCAAAGATCCTCGGGTTCAATTCCCAGGGCTTTAAGCCGCTCGGCTAGGCGTTCAGCCCGCTGGTGCTCAGCTTCGGCCCGTTGGCGTTCGGTTTCGGCCCGTTGACGTTCAGCTTCGGCTTGCTGACGAGCAGTTCTTTGTCCCTCTGCGCCAGTGGGAATAACTTCGCCGTTGCGATTGCACCAGCGCAACCAGAGCCGAGGTATATCATCCTCAAAAGGCCCCTCCCAAAGGGTTAAGCCCAAACCCACCGCGTCTAGCCAGACTACCTCCCCAGGGTGCAGGATGCCAGAAGCCAGGGTCAACTCGGTGTAACCACTGGCCACAACGGACCAGACCCGCAGCAGCGCCCCATCCATGTCATTGACGCCCTGGATATGCCGCAACGGGTCAAACACCGCATAGTAGCGAATCCCAATTTGGGCGTAGAGGGCTTTCTTGGCGATATTTTTGCCTTTTTGGCGGGATTTCTGGCTCAGGGTAACCTCATCCCCCTCCTGATTCGACACAATTTCAATGCAGACCTCAGGCAGTTTGCCAAATTCCCAGGTCAGGTAGGTGCGGTTGCGGCGCTCAGAAAAATCCGCCGCCCGCTGCACCCCTAGGCTGAGCATGACATCGGGGACTACAGGTTCCCCCTTCAGTTTGTAAAACAGCCCAACATTGGCAGCAGCCAAAAATGGAGCAGGTAGTGCTTCGCTGCTATACAGCGGTTCCACCAAAAGCCGCTGCTGAATTTCTGACTGAAAATTGTCCACCGGGGTATCGTCTTCAATGACCAGATGGCTGATATCCACCTCGGTCACGATGGCGTCATCGCTCAGCAGGTTTTGAGCCATAGCGGTTAGGTCAATCACATATCGTTATGCTAACTCACGGGCTGTAGTCTAGTACGCTCTGGGCGTTAGCACTAAGGCTACCTGGGGTTTAGTCTACTTAAAGGTTAAAGTTGCTCCACCTGGGGTAAGGTTATGCAAATCCGCTGCTGTTCAGGGGTGAGCGAGCGATCTTGAACGATGGTGCCCTGGAGATGGGGCATCATACGCGCCGCCATTTGATAGGCAAAGCTGGGGGAAAGGGGCAGTTCCAGGGAAAGTTGGGACGGGGCAGTGGTGGAGGTCCGGGGGGGAGACTTCACAAACCAGCGGTCTGGATGACTGTCGCAGATTAATTCCAGACGGACTGTGGTCGCATCCTGAGGCTGGGCGGTTAGATAAATAGCCGTGCTACCAGCCGCCAGAGCCGCATCAATGAGGGTAACGAGAGCCTGTTGAAGCCAGTGAAGGTCAGTCCATACCGTGAGCGTATCGTCCTCGGCTATAAGGCTCAACCGGCAATGGCGATTGATGCATTTCATCTCCATGAGTTGCTGCACCATGGCCAAAATCAGAACCAGCTCCATAGTCTGAAACTTGGGTTGCAGGGCACCAATGTCCAGCTTAGAGACACTAATCAGGGTGTCTAGGTTTTTCAGTACCGTAATCATGGTCTGGTTCGCCTGGGCAATAAACTCACGCTCTTCGGTAGGACTTTCGCAGAGATCTTCCAGGATGAGCTGGTGCAGGCTAATGATTTGATTAATCGGAGCGCGCAACTCGTGGGAGGCGGTGCCCAAAAACGCGGCCTGGAACTGGCACTGTTGTTGCAGGCGATTGCACGCCAATTGCAGCGCCTGCATGTCGTCATCGGGATTGGCCAAGGGTTGGTTCATAGAGAAGGGGGTACGGGAGGCGGAAGGCGGAAGTTAGAAGGCAGAAAAAGAAGGCAGAAGGTAGAAGGGCGGAATAAAGAAGGCGGAAGGCAGAACAGGAATCATAGACGTACTAGGTCGGCTACCTTCAACCTATAGGGGTGCTATGGCTGCCATCAAGGATTAGCCATACCAATCTAGCTGAGTGTTACGGTTCCCTGGCGCAGTACCTCCCAGCCCTGGTCTGTCCAGGCGACTACGGTGGAGGGCTGGCCTGATCCCTGGGGTTGATCCGCAGGCGGGGCGAGGCTGCCAGTTAGCTCAGCATAAAGCTCATCAACAGCTCCACCAGATAGGGTAAAAATTTCGGGAAATTGGGCATTAATAGCCGCCATTGTTTCTAGCGGAGGTTGCCCAGAGCGGTTAACGCTGGTTGTGGCCAAGGGGCCAGTGCGTGCCAATAAATAGCAAGCCAGGGGATGAGCAGGCACGCGAATGCCCAGAGTGCCCGTGCCTTCTGGGTTCATGGCCGGTGGCAGGCAATCGCTAGCGGGCAGCACCAGCGTCAGGGCACCGGGCCAGTAGCGGGCGGTCACGGCCTGCCAGGCGCTCCTTTCCGCCTCAGTGCCGACCACGTAGGGCAATAAATCGTCCAAGCTGGCGGCCATTAAAATCAGGGGTTTTGTCTGGCTGCGCTGCTTGAGCTGGTAGATGAGATCGCCTGCCTCAGGCCGAGTGGCCAGGGCTGGCACCGTATCGGTGGGGAAGCTGACTAACTCACCGGCTTGGACAGCCGCTAAATACTCCGTTAGAGAAACCTGGGGCATAGAAAAACGGCCATTAGCCAGCCACTACAAAGTTAACCAGCTTACCCGGCACCACAATCACTTTCTTGATTTCCTTGCCTTCTAGGTAGCGCTGGGCTACCTCAGACTCGCGGGCAAACGCCTCCAAAGCGACCCTGTCAGAGTTGGCGGGCACGTCCAGGGTGCCACGGGTTTTGCCCATGACTTGGATCACCAGGGTAATTTCATCAGCTACCAGGGCCGCCGGGTCGTAGCTGGGCCAGGCGGCTTGGTGAACCGAGCCCTCATGGCCTAGCTGATGCCAGAGTTCGTCAGCCAGGTGGGGGGCAAAGGGAGCCAGCAACAGCACCAAGGCCCGAATGCCCTCGGTGTAAACCGGCGAAGTTTTGCAGGGGGCATCGCTGAGGGCGTTACTGAGCTTCATCAGTTCCGAAACCGCCGTATTGAACTGATAGTCGCCATCGATGTCTTCGGTCACATCTTTAATGGCCGTGTGG
This sequence comes from Leptolyngbyaceae cyanobacterium SM2_5_2, assembly GCA_012031045.1. Taxonomy (GTDB): domain Bacteria; phylum Cyanobacteriota; class Cyanobacteriia; order Phormidesmidales; family Phormidesmidaceae; genus Nodosilinea. The sequence continues at coordinate 18,492 of JAAUUR010000017.1, read as the reverse complement.
ATGGCGCGGCGCAGAGCTTTTTCGTCCTTAGAGAGATCCGGCAGGGGGGAAGAATTCTCCTCTCCAGCAGGGTTTTGGGCGATAAATTCCGACACCAGCCGCCAGACGCGGTTGAGGAAACGGAACTGCCCTTCTACGTCGGCGGCGTCCCACTCCAGGTCTTTTTCGGGAGGCGCTTTGAACAGGATGAACATACGTGCCGTATCGGCCCCGTATTTGGCCAGCACCGCCTTGGGGTCAACGCCGTTGTACTTGGACTTCGACATTTTTTCGTAGAAAACCTCCAGGGCATCCCCGGTTGCAGGATCGACGGGCTGGGCTGGGTCGGCAATATCAGCCAGGGGAACGTACTTGCCGGTCTTGGGGTTTTTGTAGGTGAGGTTTTGCACCATGCCCTGGGTGAGCAGGCGTTGGAAGGGTTCATCGCAATTGAGCAGGCCGCGATCGCGCAGCACCTTGGTTAAAAACCGCGAGTAGAGCAGGTGCAAAATAGCGTGCTCGATGCCGCCCACGTACTGATCCACCGGCATCCAGCCGTTGACCTGAGCGGCTGCAAAGGCTTGGGTGGGATTTTTGGCATCGGTGTACCGCAGAAAGTACCATGACGAATCGATGAAGGTATCCATCGTATCCGTCTCCCGCCGGGCCGGTTCGCCGCAGGTGGGGCAGGGCACGTTCACCCAGTGTTCCAACTGGGCCAGGGGAGACGCCCCCCGTCCCGAAAACTCCACATCCTCCGGTAGGGTCACGGGTAACTGGTCATCGGGTACCGGCACAATGCCGCAGGAGGGACAGTGCACCACCGGAATCGGCACCCCCCAGTAGCGCTGGCGAGAAATCAGCCAGTCGCGCAGGCGATAGTTCGCTTCACCGTGGCCCTTGCCCTCGGCCTCTAGCCACTGGATGGCAGACTCCACACTCTGCCCCGGCCCCTTACCCGCAGGAATTCCATTCAGCGGGCCAGAGTTGACCATAACGCCATCGCCAGGCCAGGCATTGGGCAGGGTGTCGCCGTCCAGTGTGTCTCCCTGCGGCTGCACCACCACCTTCACGGGCAGGTCAAACTTGCGGGCAAATTCAAAATCGCGCTGGTCGTGGGCGGGGACGGCCATAATCGCGCCGGTACCGTAACCCATCAACACGTAGTCGGCTATCCAGACGGGGATTTTCTCACCGTTGACCGGGTTCACCGCATAGCTGCCAGTCCACACCCCAGTTTTTTCGCGATCTTCGGCGGTGCGGTCAATGTCGCTCTTGGCAGCGGCCTCTTTACGGTAGTCTGCCACGGCGGCCACGCGGTCTGGGGCGGTCAGCTTATCCACCAGAGGATGCTCTGGCGACAGCACCATAAACGTGGCCCCCCAAAGGGTATCGGGCCGGGTAGTAAAGACCGGCAACTCGTCCCCGGACTCGGTTTTAAACACCACCCGCGCCCCGGTGGATTTACCAATCCAGTTGGCCTGCATGGTACGCACCCGTTCTGGCCAGCCAGGGAGTCGATCCAGGTCGGTCAGCAGTTCTTCAGCATAGTCGGTAATTTTGAGGAACCACTGACGCAGCAGCTTTTTCTCCACCAGCGCCCCAGACCGCCAGGAGCGCCCCTCGCTATCCACCTGCTCGTTGGCCAGCACCGTTTGGTCTACAGGATCCCAGTTCACAGCCGCCTCTTTCTGGTAGGCCAGCCCCATTTCCAGCATTTGAATGAAGATCCACTGGGTCCAGCGGTAGTAATCAGGGGCGCAGGTCGCCACCTCCCGCTCCCAGTCGTAGGAGAGGCCCAGTTCTTGGAGCTGCGCTCTCATCTGGGCAATGTTCTGATCCGTCCACTTAGCTGGGTGAATACCCCGATCAATGGCCGCATTTTCCGCCGGTAGGCCAAAGGCATCCCAGCCCATGGGGTGGAGCACCCGGTAGCCCTGCATCCGCCGCACCCGCGCCATTACGTCCGTAATCGTATAGTTGCGGACGTGCCCCATGTGCAGATTCCCCGATGGGTAGGGAAACATCGACAGGGCGTAGAACTTGGGCTGATCGGCGTTGTCTGTGGCCTGATCTAGCTTTTGCTCGGCCCAAACCTGCTGCCACTTGGGCTCAATCTCAGTGGGGATATATTTGGACTCCACGTCCCTAACTCCTAACTCTGCACGGGTACGGACTGTACTCCATGATAGTCGGGAGTGGGGAGGAGGGGGAGGAGGGGAGGCGAAGGCATAACAGACAGAGGTAGGCTCTGAAACCTTCTACTTCGTCAGGTGCAACCCCATACCTGTGAACTTCAAGTGCCAGTTTCGCAATCTGGCGACCCTGCCAACTGATACAGAGGTGTGACGGTCATACCTACGCCCCAGAGTGTAGCCGTCAAAACCAAGGTGATTCAACAACTTAAGACCTTCTGATATACTGCTGAGGCAATTTCTCTAGCCATCAAGTAGTGGTTCTGCTGATGAATACACTCACCCAATTCGTCAAACAAGCGGTATCCGGTGTTTTGATTGCAACAACGGTGGGCCTTACCCTTGGGCAACCCTTTGCTGAAGCCTGCACCCGAGTGCTGTGGAACAACAACGAGCTAGCCGTTGTGGTGGGGCGAACCATGGACTGGCCGGAGTCTACGGAGCCCATGCTGACCGTGTTTCCCCGTGGGATGGAACGGGATGGCGGGCTGTTGGCGGGGCATGTTGTAGTCGAAGAAAATCCGGCTCGTTGGACATCCCAGTATGGCAGTGTGGTGACTACGAGCTACGGGGTCGGCACAGTGGATGGCTTGAATGAGGCAGGTTTAGGGGTGCACCTGCTGTACCTGGTTGCCACCGACTTTGGGCCGCGCGATCCCAGTAAAGCAGGCGTGCAAGCTGGCCTCTGGGGACAATATATCCTAGACAACGCCGCCACCGTTGACGAGGCGCTGGCGTTGATGGAGACCATACAGCCGGTGATGGTGACCTTTGAGGGGATGAAGGCCACGGTCCATCTCGCCATAGAAGATGCCACGGGCGACTCGGCTATTATTGAATACATCGAAGGGGAGGCCAGGGTGCACCACGGCCCTGAATATCGCGTGATGACCAATGACCCGCCCTTTGACCAACAGCTTGCCTTCCTCAGCGAGTGGGATTTTACTAACGCGACCCGCCAGACGCCACTACCTGGCAACGTGGATCCCAAAGATCGTTTCGTGCGAGCTACCTATTTCCAGCAGATGCTGCCCGAACCCAATAACGAGCGGGAGGCGATCGCGGGAGTTCTAGCGATTGCCCGTAACGTTTCGGTTCCCTTTGGGGCCCTAACAACCTGCCTGGCACTCTCTATAACACCGAATACCGTACCGCCATTGACCTGACGAACCGGCGCTATTTCTTTGAGCTGACCACCGCCCCCAATGTGATTTGGGTGCATCTTGACCAGCTCGACCTGGCTCCCGGTGCCCCGGTGCTCATGCTTGATCCGGATGATATTGACCTATCCGGCAATGTCACCAACAAGTTTGAGGAGGCCGAAGCACCCTTCTGAGGCCACAGGCTGGCACATCTTTAACGGCTACTCCCCTAGGCTTTTCTAGCCGACCTCATGGGCAAAACTCGCCTTCCGTGTAAACAAAAACGGCCCCGCCAGTGAGCCCCACAGATGCTCCTGGGTTTCCGGGTCACGGCCTCGATCCCAGCTTGTAAACTGATTGGCATCGATTTCAAATTCGCTATCGAGGTAGGTGAGTTTGCCGTTGCGTTCCACCATGCAGGCATTGCCAGGTTCGACTGCGCCCTTAAAGCTGTGGCCAGTCCAGTGGACAATCATGTTGCAGCCAGCCGTTCTCTCAAATTGGTCAGGGGTTAGCTTAGAGAGTTGCTCAAGATCGCGAGCAGCGCCGTAGAATGTTTCAGGATCCTTAAGGGTGTAGTTTTCAATCAGAATATGATCGCCGTTGGCTACGAGCTTCATGCCACGGGCCCGGTAGGGACGCTTAAGCTGAAAGTCGTAAGCTTGCTCCAGGTAGAAGCCGGTGCCATCGAAAATGGAGCGGGGTAGCGGACGCATGCACACTCGAATGTGGGCAAATAGAGGGGGGTTATCGAAGGCTTGCTGCTGGTTGCTAAAGTCTGCCGCCATCCAGCGGGCCAGGGTGTGGATATCGGTGGCGTGGGTCATGGATAGCTGTTCAGGGGGAAATCAAACATCTGTCCCTAGTTTACAGGGGGATGTTCACGGTTACAGGTTGGCCTAGCCGGGTTCACGAGATTGCCCGACCTGCCAACCTTCTACGGCATAGACATCTCTCCCCTGGCCCAGGGCAAACCGCAGCGAGTGGGGCAGGTCTTTGCTGGAAGCTGTGATAAAAACAACCAACCCAATCAGGGTCATCAGGCCAGATAAGCCAAAAATCCCCCGATATCCAACGGTGTCGGCAATGGTGCCAAAGACGGGGCCAGCCAGGGCAATGCCCACATCAAACCCCACCATCGTCAGACCAAAGGTGCGGCCTCGATCCCCAGCGGTTGAGCGATCGCCCATCAGGGCCGCAATCATCGGAATCAGCGTGCCAGCAGCAAAGCCCTGAATCATTCCCGCTAGCAAAAAGAGCGGGGCGCTGTCGGCCAGCCAGAACAGCCCCATCGCCAGGCTGTAGATAACCAGGCTAGCGGTAATGAAGCGACCGCGACCATGGCGATCGGAGGCGCGCCGACCACGATTCTGGAGATAAAGCTGGCTACGGCTGAGGCCGTATAAATCAACCCCACATTCAGCGTCAGCCCCGCTTCTCGCACGTACAGCGGCACAAAGGTGCTGAGCGTGCCAAAGGCCAACCCCACCATCAGCAGGATTACCGCCGGGATCCGCACCCGACCTGTCCACAACTGGCTCCAAAACACAGCCGTCCCGCCAATCTGGGACGTTTCGCCATTGTTAGGGCGATAGGGCTCCTCTAGCCGTAGCACTAGCAGCAGGCCGACCAGCCCCAAAATCCCCATCACCAGAAAGGCCACCAAAAAGCCAGAGGCTTCATACAAAAAGCCGCCCAGAGCTGGCCCCAGGGCCAAGCCAATGGGGTTTACCAGCGTCATGTAGCCAATCAGTTCGCCCCGGTTGGCGGGGGGGGCGAGATCAATCACCAGGGCGCTGTAGGCCACCACAAAGGCGGCGATGCTGATGCCATGAAAAGCACGAATGGCGATCAACGCCAGAATTGAAAAATCCACAGTAAAACTGTGGCCCATCAGTATAAACGGCACAACCAGATGGGGCAGCCATTGCACCAGTAGGTAACCAAAGGGAGCCAGGGCAATGGCGATTAGACCGACTATCATCACGATTTTGCGGCCCCGGGTATCGGCTAGGCGGGAGAGGGTTGGCCGGGCCGCCAGCAGCCCAATGGCAAAGGAGGCCATCACAATGCCAATTTGCTGGCCACTGCCGCCCAGGGTTTCAATAAACAGGGGTAGCGTGGGTAAAAGACCGGCCAAACCGGCCCAGAAGCACAGCCCTGCGGCAAACAACACGGCCAAATTTGCCCGCACCGCAGGGCTAAAGGTTGAGAAAATAGTCAAGTTGGCAAGCTCCCTGGTAGTAGTCGATTCTATGCATTCGCCGGGCTTACGGTGGCGGCTGAGCCAGCGAAGGTTCTCCATAGCTTTAATGTAAACAAATGTTGCGAGACTCGACCATAGTTCGCCGAGCTTTAATTGATCCTAGTGGTAACTATCGCTATTCCCTAGAGCGGCAGTGGCAGGCGGAGGCACCACGGCTTACCGTCCTCATGCTCAACCCCAGCCGGGCCGATGAGCGCATTGATGACCCCACCATTCGCCGCTGCATGGCTTTAGCGCAGGGATGGGGCTTTGGTGCCATTGTAGTTGTCAACCTGTTTGCTTACCGCACGGCCCACCCTAAGGAGTTGCAAGCTGTAGCTAACCCCATTGGCCCTGATAACGATAACGTCTTGGTAGCGGCTGCCGCCCAGGCCGACTGCCTGCTGCTGGCCTGGGGCAATGGTGGGCAACTCTACCAGCGCGATCAAGCCGTGCTGGCTCTGCTGGAGCCCTACCGAGCGCGATGGTGCGCGATCGCCCGCAACCGCACTGGCCAGCCCTGCCATCCCCTCTACGTTAGGCGTGATGCAGAGTTAAAGGCTTGGACGGCGCTTCTCCCAAATCCATCCTGACGGCGGTGCCCGGTGCTGGAAAACTGATTAAGAGTTTTTCGCGGGCAACAGAACAGCATGGATGCTTGTGTAATGGCGACGCAATTGGTGGCCAACTGCTTGACCAGCCAGCCTGCATTGATGCCTGCGCCCTTCGTTACCGGAACCCTGCTCGCCACCGACCCATTGGCTTCCACCCATCCCTCCCCAAGCCGCGAGCCGACTGCGCCTGAAACTACCGTTCCCACTGGGTTGGCACCCATCTCTCCAATAGTGCCATCCGCCTGTGGAGAGATGGGCCTGCCTACCAAACCTAAGCCGACGACAACCGCTGTCGCCTGTGCTCAGTCCTCTACCAATGATTCGTTGGGGAGGCCGATGTCTCTGCCGTTACACAGCCATAGCTCTGTGGCTCCTGGCACCGTAACGCCCGCCTCTGACCGTTTGCCGGTCAGGGTTATGGAGGCTAGCCCTACCTCGCCTTCCCAGCCCCCTTTGTCAACCCGCCCTGCTCGGTTAGAGGCTCAGTCGTCGCTGGGGAGTCGTGCTCAACCCTCAGGTGCAGCCATTCAGCCCTACTGGACAAGGCCGCCCCGCCCTGCCAGCGGTAGCCAGATGTATCAGTTTCGGCTAGCGGCTCTGCGAGCGGGGGAACTCTACACCCGCTCGTCGCCCCAGCGCTACCTCAGCCAGTGGCAGACCGTTGCCATCAACCCCACCCATCAAGACTGGCAAGCCCTGCTCCAGCGTGAGGCGGCGGTCATAGCGGGTGCCCAGGGCCGCAATCGGCTGACGGTGGTAGTAGGTGATTCCCTGGCGTTGTGGCTGCCCTCGGAGGCCTTGCCGCGCGATCGCTTCTGGCTCAACCAAAGCATTTCTGGCGAAACCACGGCCCACATGCTGCGCCGTTTGCACTATTTTGCCGACACCCACCCCGACACCATCCACCTGATGGCAGGCATCAACGACCTGAGACAGGGCGCCACCGATGCCCAAGTCGTCAGCAATGTTCACCAAATCCTCACCCGCCTGCGCCAGCAGCATCCCCAGGCCAAAATTGTGCTCCATTCTCTGTTGCCGACTCGGTTGAGTAGTTTTGCCCAGCGATCGCATTGGCCAGGTCAACACCTACCTGGCCTACCTGGCCAATCAACAGGGCGCTGTTTTTGTGGATTTACAACCCACCTTCACCGATGCCCACGGCCAACTTCGCCGCGAATTAACCACCGATGGCCTACATCTCAGCCACCACGGTTACGCCGCCTGGCAATCCGCCTTTCTAGAGTATTAGTGCGAGGATCTCGTTTGCCTCCTAGCCGGTTCTCAACTTCAGGCCCTGATTCTCCCGCCAACCCACCACTCACTACCCACTCTTACCACCCATCGCTCATTTATACTAAACACAATCTATCCCACACCCCAAGCATGGTTGCCGTCCAAGACTCCGCTACCGTTCAGCTCTCGCTAGAGGCTTGGTTAGATAACCCGCCCCCTAGAACCGAGTGGGTTAACGGTACCCTCCAGCAAAAACGCAACATGACCTTAAAACACAGCAAGGTGCAGCGCCGCTTGAGCACGCTGTGGAGCATTTACGTTGACGCTCAGGGGTTGGGTGGAGAGATTTACACCGAGGCTCCTTGCCGCACCAAGCCGCAGGGACGATCTCCGGATGTGGCCTATCTAACACCGGATTTGCTGGCCCATCATGGAGAGGCTAAGGTCTTACCCCAAAGCTTTCCGCTGTGTGCCGAAATTGTGTCACCCACTGACTTGGCTGAGGAGGTGATTGCAAAAGCCTATGAATATCTTGAGTTTGGGGGAGAAGAGGTCTGGCTCGTCTATCCAGATAGCGGTTGGATCATGGTGATAACGGCAGCAACCAAACAAATTTTTAGCGGTGACGAAATCGCTACAACCCAAGCGATAATGCCAGGATTCCAGATCAAAGTCAGCGACTTACTAGCCTAAGCCGCCCTGGGCCGTAGCTTTAAACCCTAACCGTAAATCCCATTTCCCCTGACTTAGGCTATAACCTCAGGCCATGGATATTCTGGCAATTATCGCAACCACTCTGATGGCCATTGTCTCTCCGGCGGGGGCGGTGGTGGATACCCTAGCTGAGGATGCGCTGCGCGACCAGATTGCCAGTGCCGAAGAACTGTACGTCCGCATTGACAATGTGCCTAATTATCAAATTCTCAGTGGGCGCATTGAGCATGCCCAGGTCGCTGCGCGGGGCCTCTATGCTCGGCAATTGCCGGACTTGCGGGTGGATGCCATTGACCTGGAAACCGATGCCGTGGATGTAGATTTTGCGGCGCTTCAGCGGGGTGAGCTAAAGCTGGATGAGCCTGCCCAGGCCGCCCTACGATTGCGGCTCAAGGCCAGCGACCTGAATACGTTTCTGGCCTCGCCAATTATTCAAGACTGGTTAGACACGCTATCGTTTAGTTTGCCGGGGTCGGGGGCGGAGCGGGAGCGTAGTCGCTATGGGCTAGCGAACCCATCGCTGGAGTTTCTGGATGGCGATCGCCTACGCATCAACGTGGACTTAAATGATCAGGTGATGGCCGAAACCCTGGAGATTACCGTTGAACTAGGGTTAGATATTGTAAACGGCCATCGCTTTGCGTTAAACAATCCTAGAATCGAGATCGATGGTGAAGAAGCTCCTCCTCAGTTAATTACGTCCCTAGCAGAAGGGGCAAGTGAAGAGCTAACTCTGCGTCGGCTAGAAGACTTTGGCTTAACGGCCCGTATTTTAGCCTTTGACGTGCGCAACAACCAGCTCGATCTAGCCGTGTTTGCTCGCCTGGAGCCTGACTCGCCGTTTTTACAGCGCCAGCCAGATCCTGCACCTCAGCCAGATTCCGAAGCTGTCCCATCGCCACGGTAATTTTGCTAGCGGTGATCTAGCCTAACAGTGTGACCTCGTTTGGGAGACCCACCATGGAACACAAAGATAAATTGCGTCGCATTCCCCTGGGGATTTTCGCCGGGCTGGCTACGCTAATGCTGGCCTCCGGTGGGTCAGTAGCCTGGTTTACCTGGCGCACCCTTAACCCCAAACCCCCCGTGGCTGAGTTCCCCACTCTGGAGACCAAGCCCGACGCTGCGGTGACAACGCCACCCGAAACGACTCTATCTCCCGTAGAACCCGCCGCACCGACAGCGCCACCCAAGGAAACCACAACGCCTGCCCCTGCCGCCGATGTTGCTGGTCAAGTGTTCTGGCTCAAAGATGAAGGCGGGCAGCTCAAGCTGGTGCCCGAGGCCATTTCCGTAGCGGCGGATGCTTCCTCGGATGCCCAAGTTAAAACCGCGTTTGATGCGCTTCTCTCTAAGCCTGGGGATCCTGAGCAGAATGCCTTCACAACCATCCCGGAGCAAACGCAACTGCTGGAGGCCACGGTGCAAGCGGATGGCATTCATGTCAACCTATCCGCTGATTTTGAAACGGGTGGCGGGAGCGCAGCCATGATGGGTCGCCTGGGTCAGGTTATTTACACGGCCACCGCCTTTGACCCAGCTGCCCCCGTATGGATTTCCGTGGACAGCAAACCCCTCACCCTGCTCGGTGGCGAAGGTCTGGAAGTTAGCCAGCCCATGACCCGTGACGACTTTAACCAGAGCTTTGAGCTTTAGGTTTCGCCTCAGGTTTAGGAGTATTGCCTCAGTGAATTTGTGAGAATGGCTAGCCTCACTTCCTTGCAGGCAACCCTCCAGGCTGAAATTGGCGCTGTTCTGACGGCGATGGATCCGGCCTTTTGCTCAGCTAAGTCTTGGCAAGGTTCTTTGCGCCTGGGCCGTAGTCGAACTACCATCAGCTATATCTATGGCCTACCCTCCCATGCCTCTGGTTTGCCAGAGTACAGCCAGGCACAGGCCATGCTCGATAGCTGGCATAATCCCCAAATACGTGCCACTGAGCCGTGGTCGGCGTTAATCCGAGCCTATACTTCAGCCCAGGCCTTACCCTCTGGGCAAATCCTCTTTTACCCAGGGTCGGTAGCTTTGGGGGGCTGGCTCTGGCTATTGACGAAGGCTCAGACTGTGGATACCCCTGACTTATGCCACAGTTTAAAGCCTCTCTTTCCTCAAAAATGTGCTCCCTTAGCCGAGCGCTTGCAACTGTCACCGCTGGCTCTGGTGCAATACACCCATGCCCGCTGCTCCCAACTGGTTAGGCTGCATTCTGAACAAAGCATCACCCTTCACCCACCCAACACCAGCAGACCGGATGAGTGGCCAGACCTACCCTGGTTGAGCCAGTTACCTCCCACAACGGAGAGGGGCAACGGCGTAGTGCGCGGGCTGCTCAAGCTCGTTGATCAAACGGCAGTTCCCTTACCTGGCGATCGCACCCAGCTAGAGAAAAGCCTGAGCCAGAACTTTGTGGTCGGGTATAAGCTCTGTGAAGCCATGGATGCCTGGCTAGGGGGAAACACCTAACCACGGGGCAACAGTGGCGACTACGACCATGCTGCATGGCGTTCAGCAGGGATTAGGTTATCTGCTCCAGGTTTGGCTGCAATGCCCGGCCCCGCCCTCGCTCTAATCGCCCACATTATGCACTCTGATTAATGAACAAGCCAAAATTGCCCCAAAGGTATAAGAAAAACTAGTTTTAGATTAGATGTAAAAGGGGTGACATTTACAGATTATCCCCCTATAATCTTTCTTGTGTGAGGAGCGAACCAGAGGAGATGCCGAGACGAAACACGGCCAGTCGTCGGCATCTCTTTTGTTTTTAAAAGGATTTTTACAATTGAATAATTTCCTAACCTGGAAGCGGCCCTTTAGCAGGCAGCAGGCAAGTCAGGATCTCCGCAGGCCGAGTTGAGTTGACCTGGCCTTAGTGGCATGTCAAGCTTACATCTGTAGGTTAGGTGGCGCGCTAGCAGAACCAAACTAAAGCCTACTGCTAGTAGGTTCCACTACGTTTTGCCCAACCTACGAGATCCCTAAGTTTTAGTCTTGACGCTGCCCTAGAAGCCCCTACTCAGGTTTGATTAGATCAAGAATGGTTTTGGCCACCACTTGAGGCTGCTCTAACATAGCCATGTGTCCACAGTTGGCTAGTTCAATCACCGCGTCTTGACCCGTACAGGCGGTTGGCAAGTAGCCAGCTAAGTGATTCACAAACTTGGGTTCCATGACTGGATCTTGGCCGCCCGCCAGGAAATAAACAGGCTGTTGCAAAGAGGTGACCAGGCGCGGCAGCAGATGCACTTCGGTTTCTGTAGTCGATTCCAGTAGCGAACCCAAGGCCGCTTCGGGGTGAGCGTCGAGTAGGTCTTTGAGGCGCTGATGACCCCAGCGGTAGGCCAGGGGCTGGGCGACCGTCGCGCGGGTTAGGGCAAAGGAGAGTAGGGGTAGATGCCGCCACCAGGGCGATCGCCAGCGCACAATTTGCTGCCCCACCCGGCGAAACTGCTTAAACTCTCGTTCGAGGTAAATGCCGCCGCCAGCGTTCAGGCATATCACCCCTTTCACCTGTTCGGGGTAACAGTAGGCCGCCCAGAGCGCAATGCTACCGCCCAGGGAATGCCCGACCAGCCATACTGGCCCTAGCTCCAGTTGTCGCAGCATGGCCGCTAGGTCACGGGCATAGGCCGCTAGCCCATAGGGTGACGTGCTAGATTTTAGCGCCTGGGCCGCCAATGGTAGACCTGGTAAGAATTGATCCAGCTTTTCTTGGGACTGCCCAAACCCTCGCAAATCGTAGACTAGGCAGGGGCAGTGTGGGCTTAACTGGCTAACCAGGGGCTGCCAGTGCTTATGGCTAAGCAGCCAACCATGAATAAAGACCAGGGGCATTGCCGCCTGGCCTGCTATCAGCTCGTAATAATGGGGAACGCCAAAAACATTGGTGGTGGGCATAAATCGATCCTACTCTAGCCCATGAGGCGATAGCGTATTCCCTCGGCAATTTTATGCCCTAAATATTCGGGAATTAAGTTCTCATTAGGGCCAAGCAAGTATAGCAGCAGCCGGGTACGGCCTCGCCACACCAGTAAATTAGCATTAACCACTAGCAAGTCTTCTTGCCACACCGCATGCATAACCTTATAGAGCAATTTGGGTTGGTTGTTGGCCTCAATCAGCAGTGCTGGCAGATGAAATACCGGATCCACATAGAACTCGGTTTCTACACCCTCCAGGCCGGTATCCAGGTTAAACTCTACAGATAGCATTTCTTCTACCTCAAACCGGCCCGCCAGGGATTCTTGAATAGCCCGGCAGACGTTCTCAGCGGTTTGTGAGGTCAAAGCCTTGCTCCCACGCGACAGCACCAGCTTAATAAACACCAGCCTGGGGGCGGCAATCTGCCCGTATAGGCTGAGATTGTGGATCGTCAGCCCGTAGGCTGCTAAAACACCAAAAATATCGCTCAGCAGAAACGACTGATTGCGATAAACAAAGTACAGTGCGCTTTTATGGCTTTCTGGCTTAATCTCAATCACAGCTTTACGCTGCCGGTACAGTTGATAGCCAGCCGCAGATTTTGCACCTGAATTTCGCTACTGACAAATTGTTCGTAGAACTGCGGAAAGGTGCGGTTAAAGCGTTTTAGTAGCTCCACCGTAGACGGATTTAAGCCAACGGCCATGTTTGAGAACAGAAACTCCATTAAGGTAACGCTAACATCTGCGGTACAAGGTCAGCCGGTAATCCTTAGACTATCGGTAATACGGCCTATGGGTGGCTCCTGATTGATCCCATGTCTCCCTGAGGTGAGTCTACCTAGTTATTCTGAGCATAGATGAGGATAGACAATCTAAAAGCCTAAGTCCTCTGAATGAGGGTACCGCTAGAGTAAGACGATATACTAAGTAAAGGTTATGGATAAGCGGGAAGCGCTTTTCTCTATTTCACTTCTGCCTTAGACTAGACCTGGATCACGTATCGTTTCAAGTTATCTAGCAACGCCTGCATGGGTTTTTGGAAAAGTCTTTTTATTGGATCCGATGGTGCTTCACCAGGGGAGTCAGGGCCTTCAGGAACCCTTCTACAGGCTATTCCTGAACAGCGAGAAGGGTACTCCATCATCTTTAGCACTGATCGCGACATTGACCTTTACGAGCTCGAAGAACTCTGTAATGCTGTGGGGATGGCCAGGCGGCCCATTCGCAAGGTCAGAAAGGCGATTCAGCATAGCTACCTGGTCGTAACCATGTGGGAGCAGCGCGGCAATCGGCGGCGGCTGATCGGGTTCTCGCGGGCCACCTCTGACCATGCCTTCAACGCCACCATTTGGGATGTGGTAGTTCATCCCGAGTTCCAGGGTCGGGGCTTGGGCAAAGAGCTGATGCAGCAGGTGATTAAAAAACTCCGCAGCGAAGATATCAGTAACGTCACTCTGTTTGCCGACCCCCAGGTGGTGGAGTTCTACAAAGGGCTTGGCTTCATGCCTGATCCAGAGGGTATCAAAGGAATGTTCTGGTACCCTGACTAGCAGCCTCTATCGGGTTCGATTTGACAGCCCAAAAGCCTACCTGGTTACCCCCCAATGGCTGGATCTCTAAGTCGAGCGGTTGCTGGCGCGGCAGCCCCGTGCTCCAGCTTTTTTGGACGATGCGAAACTGTTACTCAATTTTCGCCCCATTTAGTGCCTCTCGGTTCACGGCTGGCCTGGTTGCAGCAGCAGTTTCAGCGTTCTACCGTTGACTTAGGGTGGTGCTATGCTGACCTTACCTATCTACAAAGTCGGCGGTGCTCTGATGGGAAACCAGCGATTGGCTCAAGTTCACGCTCCTGCCCAAAAGGAAGATTCCAGCCTCACATTCCAAGCTGGTCATAATCATCCTGCTGACTCCTTGGAGTCGATTCAGCAATTGACTAGCAACCGAGCAGTGAATCGAGCCATTTTGCAGCGGGCCGCAGGGTTGCAGCCACGCCAAAAGGCTCGCCACTCAAACCTAAATTTTCGAGGGTTGTCTTCAGAACTGAGCCCTTCGCCTCACTCTCAGAATGTGGTGATTCACCCCAAGTTAGTGATTGGGCAACCCAATGACCCCTATGAGCAGGAGGCGGATCGGGTGGCTAAGCAGGTTGTACAAAACCTGAATCTCCCCAGTACTATACAGACTGATGCAGCACCCACCCTTCAGCGTGAGGTAATGCCTGAGGAAGAGGAAGACTATCTGCAAATGAAGCCGATGCCTCAGCCTCAACAAGGAACCGTAGAGGCCACGCCAGCGCTAGAACAATCAATCCAACAGATGCGTGGGGGTGGACAGCCTTTACCAAACCCAATTCGAGAGCCAATGGAGCAAGCCTTTGGAGCAGATTTTAGTGGGGTGAGAGTTCATGCTAATAACCAGGCCGATAAATTAGCACGCTCGATATCAGCTAAGGCATTTACGGCTGGGCAAGATGTTTTTTTTAAAGAGGGAACATACACTCCATATCATCAAGATGGGCAGGAATTATTGGCACATGAACTGACTCATGTAGTGCAGCAAAATAGTAGTAAGGCAAAAAAAAATCTGGCGAATCAAATAACGTTGGATAATATCGGCATTGCCCCAGAAGATAAAATACAGCGAAAGCTTATGAGTCTTACTGATTTAGAGAGAGTTGCTGGCGTCAGAATATCTTCATGGCCAGCTAGAGGGATTTTCAATGAAATAGCGAAAAAAGTTGAGCAATATGAACTCATAGATAGAACAAACCTTCCTGAACGGCTATTGCTCCTCACAGAGATCGAGAAATTGATTGTTAAATGGAGAGAAGCCAAGGAAACCAAGAAAAAACAAACTAATAAAGACTCCTCAAAGAGGATAGCCCTGAGAGAGTTAGCCAATTCGATCCATGACGAAAAAAAAGTCCCATTAATGCATATATAGAGAAGAATTCAATAAAGAAGCAAGAAAAGAAGAATAACGATGGCAACTATCAGAAACCGGTTTTAGCTAGCGAGACACTTGACAAAGCCTGGCGAAAGGCAAGAGAGAGTGAGAAACCAAATGACAAAATTGAGTTTATAAAACTTTTTAATGAAGAATACGCCCACGCTCTAACGGGAGAGATTGAATTCCTTCAGTATTTAGCTCATAAAATAGTTTATCTAAAACTGGAAGAAGGAACGCAAATTAAGGCTAATGTTCAACAGTCTAAAAAAGCTTCACCTACTGATTTGATCGAATCCGCTGAACCTAAGAATGACAAAGACGCTTCGAGAAGGTTACACAAAAAGTTCTGAGCTTTCTGATCAAGAAGCACAGTACTCGGATAATTACGAGGTTGTTCAAAGATATGTGGGTAATGCCGGGATGGTAGCTTTGTTGCTATTGCCTAAAGATAGGGATAAGCATAAAAATGCAATTGTTATTTTCAGAGGAACAGCAGCCAGTATAGATGCATTGTCGAAGTTGCACAATGAACCAACAGGCGTGAGGACAGATACAGATTTAAAGGGCGTAGCCTTCAACGCTTACAGCCAAGGGAAAGAAGAAATGGAAGTCTTTTACACGTTAGCTTCTCCCTACAAGCAAATCATCGTTATTGGTCACAGCTTAGGAGGAGCATTAGCGCAAAGATTTTACCATCATATAAGTAAAGAATTTCCTGTTAGCGAGCTACGTTTAGTGACCTATCAATCTGCACCTATTGATAAAGAGACGGCCTCGAATATTGATAAGAATAAATCAGATAATATTTTACACGTGCGTGGCCGTGGAGACATTGTTCCGAAGGCTGGATCAGCGCATATTGCAGGGAAAACACTGAAATATGATGCCATTGGTGATGTTAGTAAGCATCTTGCTATACCATTGGCAAATGATCAAATTGATCGTGCCAAGAGTGAGGATGATTTACTCGAAATAATGGACTATACCCTTGATAAGGTGGTGAAAAATGTTGTGGTCGGCGGAATAAAGGATGGTGACACGAGCGCATTCTATTCAACTGGAAGGCGTTTAGGTGGATTCTTTGTTACACCATTTAATGTTGGAAGAGATCTAGCCAAGGGAGAGTTTACACAAACCCATTTCAAAGGAGGAAAAAAGAGTGTGCAATCAATTCCCGGAATTGATAAGCTTTTCCTTGATGCAAGTCCGGAACAGCAGCAACAAGATTATGAGGATGAGATTGATTTTCTGATGGAACAATGGAAGGACGTTGATGAAAAGGGCTATGATGCTGACACTGAAAATGAAGAGGAATATGATGAAAACGCTTAATATTGATGACTAGTACTCTCCCACGGAAGTAACGCACGCAGTCACCAGGACAGGAAACTTTTTCAGCATAGGGATATCCTACATCTTACATTTCTTAATAGATTTTTTCTCCAATACGGTTGACAGCAACAAAATATACCCGTATGCTTCTCCATCAAGCTGTTCTTCTCGGCAGCTTAGCCCAGACCTGAAACTGTTGGCGGCATCGGCAGGTGTTGACGCACCCACCGATACCTAACCCACCGCGACTGAGTAAGCAGTCGGGGGGCTTTGGTGATGATACCCTTAGCCACCCTGAATGGCATAACAACGCGCCGGGTGGCCAGGGGTTTGAGGTTTGAGTTTTTGTTCATTGAGGGGAAGGGAGGAGTTAGAAGGGGGGGTAGTCTCTACTTGCTAGATTCTGCTCTTCTGGATTCCAGATTCTGATTTTCAGAATTCTGAATTCTGATTTCCTCCCTCCCCTCACTCAATCCACAAGGAAACTCATCTCATGTACCATCAAAGTTCCCCTTCGGGCGCAACCGCGTCCCCAGAGTCGTTTACCCCTGCACCACGCCGCGAGGAGGTGCGCCATCTGCTGATTGGCCCAGCCCCAGCGGTGGAACGCACCATTAGAATCCTCCACCTGCTGGGCTACGCCGAACCGAATGATTGGAGCCGCCCCATTCCTTTGGGTGAGGGCGGGGCGGCGGCGCTGGCGGCCCTATTTGGAGCCCAGCCTGGGGAGGTGATTCGAGTGCTGACTAAGCACCTGTTGATAGAGTAAACGCGGGATGGGCACAGCCCACCGCTGGTATCGAGAGTCGTGGGTGGTGGAATGGTCAACATTCATAGCAAAATCGAGGAGAGGCCTGTTTGGAGAGGGAGATGGGATGAGTCAGTCAGCAGAAGCCAGCATCCCTCCTGACCCCCTCAATGATCTATTGCCGCTTCTGCAACGGCTTGATCTGATGCTGGAGAATGCCATCGCCGCCGCCCACCAGGCGTATGATCCAGATTCTACCGATCCCCATCGCGGCCTCCACGTTACCGAGGCTGATGTCGAGCGGCTGCTGGCGCGGCAGCCTGGTACCCCAGCGTTTTTGGGCTACGGCGAATTATCCACCGAGGTTCCGCCGGATCTGGTGCCCCCCGGTTCACGGTTGGCCTGGTTGCAGCAGACGTTTCATCTGTCCAGCTTTGATCTGGATGTGGTGGCGATCGCCCTTGCGCCTGAACTCGACCGCCGCTACGAACGGCTCTATATATATCTCCAGGATGACGTGCGCGGCCAACGCCCCACCGTGGACTTGGCCCTTAACCTGCTCTGCGCCGATGCTTCTACCAAACTCCGCCGCCGCCACCACTTTGCTACCGATGCGCCCCTAGTTCGGCAGGGCCTGGTGCATCTGGTGGCGGCGGCTAAGCCGTCTACCCTGCTAGCCCAAGAGCTGCATCTTGATGCAGCCGTGACACGCTTTTTGCTGGGCCAACCGGGTTTAGCTGCGCGCTTGGCACCCAGTTGTCGCTTGCTCTCCCCAGGCCAGGAGGCAGAGGCCGCTTTGGGAGCGGCGGTATCTGTAGATCCATCCCTGGTGCGCCTGATTGACCAAACTTCTACCCCGCTGCGGCTCTACTTTCATGGCCCGATCGGGGAGCCAAACGGCGCACCGCCGCCGCCCTGGCGCAGCATGGCCAGGCCCCACTCCTCGTGGCAGATTTGGCCCGGTTGTGCAGCCCTAAAGATACGTTTAGAGAGAACGTGCCAGGTCTGTTTCGCGAGGCACGGTTGCAGCAGGCTGTTCTGCTATTGGACGGTGTGGATGCGCTTAAAGACTCGGATACCCTGGCCTATCAAACGCTGCTGCTGGAGCTAACCACATTTCCCCACTTAGCGATTTTGACCGGGTCACATCCCTGGGTACCAGATACCAATTATCCCTTGGGGGTAGTCTCCGTCGTGTTTACCCTACCGGATGTAGCGCAACGTCAAATCCACTGGCGGAACCAGTTAAGCACTGTAGGGCTATCCTTGCCAGACCATCAGCTCCAGGATTTAGCCGCCCGCTTTCGCCTGACAGCGGATCAAATTGCTGAAGCCGTTGCTACGGCCCACCACACTATCCCCTGGCAACCCCTCCAAACCCTCTCCTCATCCCCCCCCCCACTCCCCCACCCACCCACCAC
>JAAUUR010000428.1 GCA_012031045.1 Leptolyngbyaceae cyanobacterium SM2_5_2 | reverse complement strand
ATCCCCGGACAAATCCAATCCATCACCGACCCGGCCAACCATCTGGCCATTGTCGATATCAACGGCGTCCGTCGCCCGGTCAACATTGCCTGCATCGTCGATGACAACCACCCCCCAGAGCGCTGCGTAGGCGACTGGGTGCTAGTACACGTTGGCTTTGCCCTCAACCGCATTGATCCCCGATCGAGGGCCGCCCGCGACCCTTTCCCCTACTTGAGGAGATGGCAGACTATGAAATACGTTGACGAATTCCGCGATCCCACCAGGGCCGAGGGCATCCTGCGCGACATCACCGAGTTAGGGCAACAGTTAACCCAGGCCCGGCCCGGCCCAGTCAAAATCATGGAGGTGTGCGGCGGCCATACCCACGCATCTTTAAGTTTGGGCTAGAGCATCTGCTGCCGCCAACGGTAGAAATGGTGCATGGCCCAGGCTGCCCGGTGTGCATTATGCCAAAGGGCCGACTGGATGATGCCATCGCCATTGCCCAGCAACCCAACGTTATCTTCACCACCTTTGGCGATGCCATGCGGGTGCCTGGCTCTCGCCTCAACCTGCTCCAGGCCAGGGCTGAAGGGGCTGATATCCGCATGGTCTATTCGCCGCTGGATGCCCTAGCCATCGCCCAGGCAAACCCCGACCGCGAGGTAGTCTTTTTTGCCATTGGCTTTGAGACCACAGCCCCCAGCACGGCCCTCACCGTGCTCCAGGCCAAGGCCCAGGGGGTGAGCAACTTCAGTCTGTTCAGCAACCACGTTTTGGTGGTGCCCGCCCTCGAAGCCCTACTCGACAACCCCGATTTGCAGTTGGATGGCTTTGTGGGGCCAGGGCACGTCAGCATGGTAATTGGCACCCAGCCCTACCAGGTAATTGCCGGACGCTACGGAAAACCCGTGGTGGTGTCTGGGTTTGAGCCTTTGGATATTCTCCAGTCGGTGTGGATGGTGCTGAAGCAACTGGCTGAGGGTCGCTGCCAGGTCGAAAATCAATACTCCCGCCTGGTGCAGGCTGAGGGCAATGCCGTTGCCCTGAAGGCCATGGCCGAGGTGTTTGAAGTGCGAGATACCTTCGAGTGGCGGGGCCTAGGAGACATCCCGGCTTCCGGCCTGCGGATGAGCCCAATCTTTGCCCAGTTTGATGCCGAGGAAAAATTCACCCTGCCTGGCCGACAAGTCGCCGATCATCGGGCCTGCGCCTGTGGTGACATCCTCAAAGGCGTGAAAAAGCCCTGGGATTGCAAGGTATTCGGCACCGCATGCACTCCAGAAACCCCCCTGGGTGCGTGTATGGTGTCCTCAGAGGGAGCCTGTGCCGCGTACTACAAGTATGGGCGGCTGGCACTGGCGGGGTAGATTGTCAGGAACAACTTCTACAACTCAGTATGCTCCCGAAGCTGATGATCAAGCGGCATAGGTTTTGGGCCAGGGGAAGACCGTTTGCCCAGTACACAGGGCTTTACCGAGCCGCTGCTCGCAAAAAGACTTTTCCTCAGACTTCAAATCTTCATAGGATACATCGCGACGCAGCACCATGCCATTATGACCGGCTATAAACCGGGGCAGTTCTTCGTACTCAATGGTGCGCAAGGCTTGCATATCGTAGGTGGTGTAGCTGGTTAGAGCCGGGTCGTTAAAGTCAATGTCTACCACCGTGAGCGCCTTCCAAGGCGGCAAAGTACTGTCGATCAGCGGGCGGGGGCCAGACCCCAGAATACCCATATGCAAAAGCTGGAGGTTGCCCTTGTGGGCCGGGTAGTAGGAATGATGGTGACCACTAATTACGGTGTGGACGTTGTGGCGCTCAAGAATTTCGTGTAGCCGCTGGGAGTCATCCAATACTTCGCCGGGTTCGTTGCGGCCTACGGATACGGCATAGAGCGGCAGGTGGCTCAGCACAATGCGAGCTTTGGCGCTTTGGGCGGCTTCGCTGGCCAGGGTTTCTCAATCCAGGCGATTTTGTCTTCAGGGATATGGCTGGACGAGCCATCCCAGGCCATAAAGAAGATGCCGTTTTGCTCAAAGGTGTAGTAAAAAGGGAAATCGGTGCGGTCTAAAAACGTGACCCCAGGGTTGTGGGTTGGTTCAACCCAGTAGGCGGAGGCCAAATCTCGCTCCTGCTTAAAGAGATGCACGTCATTTACACCCAGGGCGCTGGAGGCATCGTGGTTGCCCAGGGTAAAGCCGTAGGGCAGCTTTTGCTGGCGTAGGGGAGCGGCCACATGGTCGTCAAAGGCTTGCCACATGGCATTAATTTGCTCTGGCGTAAGGGTCAGGTCTTGACCGGCCACCATGTCGCCGCTGCATACCACCATATCTGGCTGCCAGAAGGGGATGAGGGTCATGGCTTTATCCACCTCTGGGTCGTAGTCAGTGGAGCCGTAGGCGCTGTTGAGGTCGCTCAAGACCACCAGGCGGACATCTTTGCGAGGTGGGGCAAACAACCCCTCTGGCCCAGCACTGGCCACAAGGGCCTGCGCTTCTGGGGATAGGGTTGGGGCTGGAGCTTCAGCGGCAGGAGCGGATCCCTCCCGCACCTCAGCGGCGGTAGATTCTGGCACGGTAGCCGGGGCGGCCTCTGGCCCCGACAGCAGGGCACGTTGGGAACAGGCTAAACAAATACTGAGAATCAAACCCAGACCGAGGCCGGTCAAAAATCGTTGGAGGCGCATGGATAGTTGGGGCAAACCACAGGCATAAACTTACCCTAACCACAGCCTCTTTGACCATGAATTCTACCGATAGTTAACCCGACCCTAGATGCCGATGGCCTTAATGTGAGGATTTCATTGGGGGACACCTAGCGGATTGGCTGAAGTATGCCTGGAAACCGGGTTCCTTCTCGGTATGCCGAGAACTGTGGATGCAAAGAAGCCCAGTTTTTGCACCAACGTTCCAATCGGGCACACTTCTCTTACAGGTTCTACGAGTAAAATTGTAAGGGTAGGAAGGGACAGCTATGACATCATCGGCACAGCCATCGGAAAACTTTGAACAACGAGCGTTAGCCCAATTAGAGCGCCTCACCCAGGCTGTTGAGCAGTTCTCTGAAGAGGTTGGGCAGCTCTCCGAAGATGTTGAGCAGCTCTCTGAAGATGTTGAGACTGGTAATGCCCGCTTTGAAAAGTGGGATGGGCGGTTGTGGGGGCTGACGCTGGGCCTAATTAGCACCGCCTGGACGGCTATCTTTGCGGCGGCGGCGGTGGTGATTACGCGCACGCTATCGGGCCAGTAGTAACGCCTGATCGCCTGGCTCTGTTGTCATGCTTTTCTTGATCAAGCCTTTCCGGAACGCAACGTTTCCAGAGCGGTGATGTAGCTGGGGATGGCTTCCTGCCCTACCGTACAGGCCATTTTATCCACCGCCAGCAGGTCATCGCCCCAAATCACCTGGCCAATGGGGACGGCTGAGCCCCGGTCGGGCTGCCAGTCGTAGCTGACAAATTTCTCGGTGCAGTCCACTACGCCGCCCTGAAAAAAATGGCCCAGGGTAAAGTACACATCCTGGAGCACCAACGGCACAGAGGGGCGATGTAACTGGCCCCTGGAGTTAACGCTGCGGGCTTTATATTTCGCTCTGGGAAAAAGACCGTAGAGATTTTTGAGGGAGGCTGAAATCAACGGTTCGCCTTTGAGCTGGGTGCGCTTAAAGGCGCTAACCGATAAGCAGCAGTCAACCTCCTGCAGCAGTTTGGGTGCCCAAAGGGTGGCAAACCGCACAGGTTGAACGGCACGATTAGGATATTCGGCCAGTTCTAAGGTGTCGGCATCGCACAGGTGCATGCCCTCGTCCAGCAATTGATGCACCCCATGTTTGGCCATGATGGTGGCAAAGGCAGCCTTGGAACAGACGCCTTCGACTATGAAAATCTCAGCCTTGGGGCTGGCGCGGCGAAGTCCCTGAAGCACCTGCCCCAACACGGCTAAACTAACGGTGGCCGGTGGGCCGACCGGGTAGCCCAGATTGGGTTTGAGTAAAATTCGGCTGGCTCCCTGAGCGGCGGCGGGTGGGGTGTAGATGAACCCTTCGGAACTGGCGGTATGAACGTTGGATGCGGCAATGGCAGGCATAGGGCTAAGGAACGAAGACGGAAGACAGAAGAACACGGAAAATGCTCGGTGTACTGACCGTTGTAACTCACCTTAACGTTTACTTTTTAGCGCTTGCTTTTGGGGCGCAGGGGCAGGCTTTGCTGCCACACAACAGCCTGCTCGCGGCTGAGGCTAGAGACGACCAGGGTTTCAACCGCTGCTAGACCCAGAGCGGCTA
>JAAUUR010000427.1 GCA_012031045.1 Leptolyngbyaceae cyanobacterium SM2_5_2 | reverse complement strand
GGCCAGAATGCGGTTGCTGCCGGTGCCCAGTGCAACATCGGTGAGCATACAGAAAAAACTGCGATCGCCGCCCCCGCACCACCAAAAAACTTGCCCACCCGCATATCTTCCACCGAGATATCGGGATGCAGGCGAATCTCCAACCCCTGGCTAAGGGATCCTTGAATAACTGAACCTAGGGGCTGATGACTAACCACGGCAATCTTGCCCACTCTAGCAATGACCTCAATACCGCCATGCTAGCTCAGTTTCGGCCTTTTTTAATACATTTGTCCTGAAGTTGAAAAGAACTACCGTCGGTTGAGTCAGATGAGTCAGCAGATTTCAGGGTTGGGACGTAGCGGCTTAGCCAACCGCCTAATGCACTCTTCACCCGACTGACCGCCGAGATCGCCTCGACCCATGAATTTGGGTAATAGGATAGAAAGATAGGGAGACAGATGCTATGACATCCTCAACCCAATCATCGGAGAATTTTGAGCAACAAGTTCTAAATGGGCTAGAAAAGTTGCAAATAAGTGATGATCGGCTAAACCAGGATATCGCCCGACTCAGCCAGGATGTGGAAGCCAGCAACGCCCGCTTCGAAAAATGGGACAGGCGGCGTGTGGGGGGTTGACGCTAGGGTTAATTGGCACGGCCTGGACGGCGATTTTTGCCGCTTCGGCGGTGGTGATTACTCGGATTTTGGCGGGGCAATAGGTCGGGGATCGCCATCATGGCTAGAACGCTAACAACCTGGACGTTGGAGGATTATCACCGCATGATTGCGGCGGGAGTGCTGGCAGGGCGAGCCGTGGAACTTTTGGGCGGACAAATTATTGATACGGCCCCGGAATTGCCGATTCATCGTGCCACCTATCGCCGGGGGGCCAAATATCTGGAGAGCCTGTTAGGAGATCGCGCCATTGTATTTTCTGCTGCTCCCATCACCCTACCGACTAATGGCGAACCACAACCCGACCTGGCCATCGTCTGGCCACCAGAATCTCGCTACGATCATCGCCACCCCTACCCGGAGGACATTTACTGGCT
Source organism: Leptolyngbyaceae cyanobacterium SM2_5_2 (assembly GCA_012031045.1). Lineage (GTDB taxonomy): Bacteria > Cyanobacteriota > Cyanobacteriia > Phormidesmidales > Phormidesmidaceae > Nodosilinea. The sequence continues at coordinate 3,258 of JAAUUR010000427.1, read as the reverse complement.
GATTGAAGTGTCTAACTCAACCCTGACCTACGATCTGGGGGAAAAAGCAGGCTACTATGCCCGCGATTTCATTCAGGAGTACTGGGTGGTTGATATCCCCCATCAAACCCTATGGGTTCATCGCCAGCCCGACTATGCAGGCTACAAGGATGTTCAAGCCATTAAGTCGGGCACAGTCAGTCCCCTCAGTTTTCCTGCCATTGCGGTTGAAAGTGGCCGATTCTGGGGGTAGCGATTCTGGGGGTAGCGACCGAGTCCTTTATGTCAGCCCTTTTAGCGCAGTCGTTCTAGCAAATGATCGCCCACCCGCAGGGCATTGGCAATCACCGTTAGGGCTGGCCCCACGCTAGAGCTAGAGGGGAAGAAGCTGCTATCGACCACGTAGAGGTTATCTAACTCGTGGGTGCGGCAGTTCATATCCAGCACTGAGGTGGTGGGGTCGGTGCCCATGCGGCAGGTACCGCACTGGTTGGCCACCACCGGCAAAGGAACTTGTCCGCGAGGATGCATCCCTGAACGCGAAAATAGGCTGCTGTCTTTTTCTACGGCTTTGAGCACGTCCAGCCAGCGGTAAACCAGGCGATCGTGGGCTTCGGCGTTGTTGGCGGTAAAGGTCATGGAAATCTTGCTATCCTTCACTGTCACCCGGTTTTTGGGGTCGGGCAGCACCTCGGTCATAGCCCACCAGGCAATGGAGCGGGTGGCCAACTGCTTCAGCCCAAAGTTGGGCATAAACTTGGTGATTAGCGACAACACTGGCGGCGACTCGGCAAAAATAGCATCTTGCAGCACGCCGCCCATGTTTTGAATGTGGCCCATTGGGTAATCGAATTGGCCATCGCCCCAGTAGTAGTCGTTGACGCCAACGGAGCGGGGAAACTTGCCGGAGTTGGGCTGGGCCGTTACCTCAACGATGGAACTCATTTGCACCTTCATCAGGTTGCGGCCCACCTGGTCAGAACCGTTGGCCAGCCCGTTGGGATGCTTCTCATTGGCCGACTGCAACAGCAGCACCGCCGAGTTAATCGCGCCGCAGGCCAGCACGATGATATTCCCCATAAACAGATAGGGCTGGCCGTTGATGGTAGCCTGCACCGCCCGCGCTGCCGTCCCAGCGGGATTGGTGATAATACCCGTCACCTTGGCGGGGGTCTTCAGGGTGACGTTGCCAAACTCTAAGGCTGGGGATACGCCAAACACCTCGGCATCGCCGGTGGGGTCATCCTCCCGCAGCGAGAGGGAAACCGGCAGCTTGTAGGGGTGGCAGCCGTGCTGGGCAATGCTCTCCACTACCTGCTCAATCATTGGGTCGTGGTCTACGGCGGGGTAGGGATAGTCGCCACTGCGGAAGGGCTCAGTGGGATCCACACCGCTCTGGCCATGTACCTGGTACAGAGACTCGGCGGCTGTGTAGTAGGGTTCCAGATCCGCATACTTAACGCACCATTCGGGGGAAATGCCGTCTTGGTGGGGCACGGTTTCAAAGTCTTTTTCCCGCATCCGTTGCAGGGCCGCTCCGTAGATTTTGGTATTGCCGCCAATGGTGTACTTGGTTTGGGGTGTAAAAGGCTCACCGGCTTCGTCGTACCACTGTTCTGGGGCGTGGTAGCGCTGTTTCTGGAAGATATCAACATCACTAATATTTTGCTCTTCCAGGGGCATAGCATCTCCCCGTTCCAGCAGCAGAATGCGCTTGCCCGACGGGGCCAGTTTGCGAGCCAAGGTGCCACCCCCGGCTCCAGTGCCGACAATGATGACATCGTAGTGTTGGTCGTCGAGAATCATGGGTTCCTCGCTGAGGGGAGCTAGTGTTGCGTGGGGGGCAGGCCAACGACGCGCTAACTATGACGTGCTGACTATAAAAAATCTACTGACTATCGCTCAATTTCGCTGTCTTCTTCCCTTCAATTAAAGAATTCCTCAGGCGGAGGAGATAGGAGGCAGGAGGCGGGAGGCAGGCTTCTGCTACTGAGTACCAGGTTAAGGCGGGTTGCCCTAAAACGTCTAGCAGCTGTAACGGAGAGAGGTTCGCCCTGTATACCCTACCGATGTTCCAGGCAATGGGCTAATATGTACTCATAACGAGTATGAGATAGGTGTCGAGGAGATCTACTAACCCATTGGAATTACAAGGATGCCTCCATGAAAGTTCACCGTTTTGAGCACATCAACCTGTCCTGCAAGAGTCTGGATGCCTCGCAGTTCTTCTATCAAACCCTGTTCCCAGATTGGCGTGTGCGGGCTCAGGGATTGGGGCCTGGGGGGAGTCGCTGGGTTCACTTTGGCAACGACCAGGTTTACCTGGCGCTGAATGACGACCCCACCGGAGAACGTCACCAAAATCCCTACGAGGGCATCGGCATTAACCATATTGGTTTTGTGATCGAGGATGGTGAGGCGCTGAAGGAGCTGTTGGCCGCAAAGGAGATTGAGTACTACACTATGTCGGCTCCAGAAACTCGTCACCGCATCTACGTCAGCGACCCAGACGGCAACGAGATTGAATTTGTCGAATACCAGAGCGATTACCCACTGCGCTGAACTGGGAGCAATGAAGACAGAAGCCATCCCTGGGGCCATCGTCTGGGGAATACCCGGCGTTGTCTGGGTTGGGTGGGTTATTGCATTCGATCAATGGTTCGATACTGAATGGCTTCGGCAATGTGGTGGGTTTGTAGGTCAGGGCAGCCATCTAGGTCAGCAATGGTGCGCCCAACCTTGAGGATGCGATCCATGGCCCTGGCGGAGAGGCCAAATTTGCGGACGGCCCCTTCCAGGAGGGTGCGGTTGGTGTCATCCAGGGGGCACCACTGTTTCAGGTGACGGCTCTGCATATCAGCGTTGCATTGCAGCTTGGGTTCGGCTTTAAAGCGTTCATGGGCACGTTGGCGGGCCGTCTGCACTCGCTGGCGCACCGGTTCTGAGGCCTCACCGGGCTGATGCTGGGTCATTTCTTCGGGCTTGATACGGCTGACGACAACTTGCAGGTCAATGCGATCCATCAGCGGCCCCGATAGGCGAGACCAGTAGTTTTCGCGGTTGCGAGGGGTGCAGGTGCAGGGCTGCACCGAATCGCCGTAGAAGCCGCAGGGGCAGGGGTTGGTGCTGGCCACCAGGGTAAACTGAGCCGGAAACACCACAGATTGCCGAGTGCGGGTGATGGTGACGTAGCCATCCTCCAGGGGCTGGCGGAGAAATTCCAGCACGTCGCGCTTGAACTCAGTTAGCTCATCTAGAAACAACACCCCCCGATGGGCC
>JAAUUR010000016.1 GCA_012031045.1 Leptolyngbyaceae cyanobacterium SM2_5_2 | reverse complement strand
GGGGTTTATCCTTCGGTTAGCATGGCGCGTCGTCGCTGGGTGGGGCGAGAGTAGCGCATAAAAGCAACGGTGACGATCGCCGCCACCAGTAGCCCCACTACCCAGGCCGCCGAGCTAGCCGGATGACGGCTAAAGGTCATCACCTGGTAGAACAGGACGGCGCTCCAGTAGGCCATGCCGGTGGTCCAGAGGCCAACAAAGGCCGTCCAGCCTGCGTTAGTTTCGCGGTAAACGGCCCCCATTGCCGCCACGCAGGGAAAGTACATGAGCACAAACAGCAGGTAGGCAAACGCACCGACGCGCCCGTCGAAGCGCAGAGCCATCTGGCCAAAGGTAGTGTGGGTAACGGCCTGTTCTGCGGCGGCGGTGTCAAGGTCACTAACATCGCCAATGGCAAGCCCCAGGGGATCGAGCAGGGTGCCAGAGAGAGCCGCCAGGTTAGCTGGAATGGTGGCAAAGGCTTCGCCAATGCTGCCGAAGAAATCAAAGTCTTCGTCACCCAGGTCAACGCCAGCGGCGAGGGCTTCATCCCTGGCTAGTTGGCTATAAAGGGGAATCGAGGGTGCCAACCACGGCTTCTTTGGCAAACACCCCGGTGAAAATGCCAACGGTGGCTGGCCAGTTCTCCTGGGTTAGGCCCATGGGGGCAAAGGCGGGGGTAACGCGCTGGCTAACGGCACTGAGGATGGAGTTTTCGCTGTCTTCGTTGCCGATGGAGCCGTCGGTGCCAATGGAGTTGAGTAGGCTAAGCACCATCACCATCACGACAATCACCCGACCGGCTCGCAGCATAAAGGCTTTCAGGCGTTCCCAGGTGCGGATAAGAACACCCTTGAGGGTAGGCAGGTGGTAGGTGGGAAGTTCCATGACAAAGGGGGCGGCTTCACCCTTTAGCAGGGTGTGCTTCATAATTAGCCCCGTGATGATGGCCATGCCCATGCCAATCAGGTAAAGCAAAAACACCACGTTCTGCCCAGCCCGGGGGAAAAACGCGGCGGCAAACAGCGCATACACGGGCAGCCTGGCACCGCAGGACATAAATGGGTTCATCAGAATGGTGAGGATGCGATCGCGCCGACTCTCCAGGGTGCGGGTGGCCATGATGGCGGGCACGTTGCAGCCAAAGCCCACCAGCATTGGCACAAAGGATTTTCCGGGCAGGCCCACAAACCGCATAAAGCGATCCATCACAAAGGCGGCCCGCGCCATGTAGCCGCTGTCTTCTAAAAACGCCATAAACAAGAAGAGACAGCCAATCACCGGAATGAAGGTAGCCACGGTTTGAATACCGCCCCCCATGCCGTTGGCCAGAACGACCTGTAAGATATCCGGAATGCCGATTGCCGCCAGGAGGCGACCCAAGCCATCCACAAAAATGGTGCCGAAGAGGATATCAAAAAAGTCGATAAAGGCGCCACCGACGTTGATGGCAAACATAAATAGCAGGTACATCACCCCCAAAAAAATGGGAATGCCCAGCCAGCGGTTGAGCACCACCTGGTCAATTTTGTCGGAGCGGGTGAGGCGTGACTTCACGGGGGCGGGTGGCCACCTCATTGACCAGCCGGTGGGCGTAGCTGTAGCGGCTGTCGGCCACGGCGATGTCGATGTCTTCTCCTAGCACCTGGTGGATGCGGTGGCGCTGTTCGGCCACCTGGCGCAGCAAGTCGTCGGAAAGGTTGGGAACGGCGCTGTCGTCGTACTCTAGCAGCTTTAGGGCCAGCCAGCGATGGCGCGGCGTTGGCGGTTCTCCAGCCGCCAGGGCAGGGGTTAACACCGTCAGCGATTCCTCAATCACGGTGGGGTAAACCACCTGAGCAATAGGCCGCTGGGGGGCTACTAACACCTCGTCTAAACAACCCTGCAAGGCCGCCACCCCTTGCCCACGGGAGGCCACCAGCGGTACTACCGGGCAGCCCAGGCGTTCCGCTAATTGGGTGGGATTAACCCGCGTGCCCTGGTCTTCGGCCACATCCGTCATATTCAGGGCAATGACCAAGGGCAACCCGATTTCGAGAAGCTGAGTGGTCAGGTACAGGTTGCGCTCTAAATTGGCGGCATCCACAATGTTGACAATTACTTGCGCCTGGCCAACGAGCAGGTAGTCACGGGCGATTTTCTCATCAACGCTACCCTCCTGGTCAGAATCAATCGCATAGATGCCCGGTAAATCTACTAAGGTAACGGTTTTGTCGCCATAGCGATATTGGCCCTCTTTGCGCTCCACCGTCACGCCAGGCCAGTTGCCCACGCGCTGGTTAGCCCCAGTTAGCGCATTAAATAGAGTAGTCTTGCCGCAGTTGGGGTTGCCGAGCAGAGCAATCGTGTGATTTTTCATGGCTTTTCCAAAAATATGGAGCGATTAGCTAAGGGGTGTTTTCTCAACCCGCAACACGGCGGCTTCACTTTTTCGCAGGCTAAGCTTAAAGCCGCGCACCTCAATTTCAATGGGGTCGCCCATGGGGGCCTGGCGAGTCACCGTAAAGGGCGTGCCAGGCGTTAAGCCCATGGCCAATAATTTTTCGCGGTAGGCATTGGGGCCTTTTTCATACCCCAAGATGTGGCCTGATTCGCCTACAGCTAGGGAACCAAGGTGCAACGTAACTGGCATATCAATGCCTCCATTAACAGGTTGAGAGGGAGACTGACGGAGCGACTGAACCGGAACGGGTTGGCTAGTAGACACCATGACTCGGTGGGCCATCCCCGCCCCCAGGCCGATGCGGCAACCCTGTAGCCCAACAATGACTGAACCGCTTTCCGTACGGCTGACAACGATAATTTCACCGCCCTGGACAATGCCCACATCACCCAGGCGGCGCACCATCCGGCGACCCCCCTGAATGATGGCCACCCACAGGCGATCGCCCACGGTGGCCATGGCCAGGGGCAGCAACGCGGCCTCTGAGCTAGCACTAGCATCCTGCGGTTCGCTCTCAGCGTCCTGGGGTTTATCCTCCAGGCCCGCTAAATCAGCGCTGCCGCCAATAAAGGTGAGTGTCCAAGTCTCAGCCTGGAGAGAGGCTTGAGAAGCCGCATGGCTCGAATTAAATTCCATAGTGTTTCCAGAGCAGAGGAGAGATCTTTCTAGGGCCGCCTAGCTTTTAGAGCTAGCAAGAACGCACTTTTGACAAGAGTTATTCTCAATAGATAATTGATACCAGATCTGCACTGAGTATTTATGCGTGACCCAAAAAGCTTTACTCAGGTTGTCTTGGCGTAACAGTGTTAGACAAAACTTTACGGTCAGGAGGCAGGAGGCAACAGAAATTTGTAGGTTGGGTGGCGCGCTAGCAGAACCTAACCAAGCGAACCGCCATTGGGTTTCCTGCGGCTCTACCCAACTTATAAGCCCTTGAGAGCTTGTAGGAAACCTTTGGCGTACCCGCGCAAGGGCTTCGAGAAGCCAGGTCTTGCTGATGAAGTTATTTTCAATAACAAAAAGATAATGCCATGCATTTGTAGTGGCAAGTTCAGGCAAATTTAACCATTAGCCCGCACAATGGAGCCATCAAAACTGCAACCTAATCAGCCCATTGACCTATGGATATGGATTGGAACCTGATCGAAAGCATTGGCATTGGGCTGGGCCTGGGGGTCGCCGCCGGGTTTCGCGTAGTGGTGCCGTTTTTGGTGCTGAGTGTCGCCGCCCTGTTTGGCCATGTTCCCCTGGCTGAGAACATGCAATGGTTAGGAACTAACACCGCTCTGCTGGGCCTATCTATTGCCCTGGGGGTGGAGATTCTGGTCTACAGCATTCCGGGGTTGGATAACCTGATCGACACGGTAGCTCTGCCAGTGGCCGCGATCTCCGGTACCGTGCTAATGGCCCTGGCCGCCAACCAGCTCGACCCCTTTGCCCAGTGGAGTTTGGCCATCGTCGCTGGGGGTGGCACCGCTGCTGCGGTTAAAGGGTTGAACGGTTTTAGCCGCCTGGTATCTACCGCTACGACCGGCGGCTTCGCGAATTTTTTGATTGCCACTGCTGAGCTGCTGGGAGCGCTGCTGCTCTCGGTGCTGGCGCTAGTGGCTCCGGTGTTAGTGTGGTTGGTGGTGCTGGTGCTGTTTGCGGTGCTGGTGTGGTTGGCGGTTAGAGCGTTGAATCGCCCCAAGGTGCCTACGTCGGAAAATGGGGCGAACTCTCTGAAGCCGAACACCAGGAACTCATCCGCTACGAGGATCACCTAGAGCAACGCCGGGTCGAGCGCTTAGAAGCTCTGATGGAATTGGCCAGGCTTAGAAACCTAGATCTAGCTACGCTTAATTCGTAACAGTTGTCGGTGCCATTGTCCTGGGCTAGATACTGCTCAAAGGTGATGGGTTCTGTCTTAGCTTGAGTCATCGGTTCACCCCCGGCGATTAACCTGTCTAAGTTCAGTATAGGTAGGGCGGGGAGAACTCCTACCTGGAGCATCGGTACAGTACGGCTAGAACCCTGGTTTCTTTGTCGCCGCTAACGAGCTGCCCTTTGGCCAAGAAACCGGGGTTCTGTCCCGGCGGGGGCTTTAGAGGTTCAGGACTTTTCCCCGCAACCCCGCTGGTGCCTCAAGGCCGTAGCGATGCAGCAGGGTAGGCAGAATGTCGTAAAGCTGGGCTCCTTCTAGCACCTGACCATCCTTGGGTGCTTGGGGGTCGTGGAAAATCATCAGGCCGAAGGGGGCGTGGTTGGCGTCGTCGGGGCCGGTATCGTTTTCGATGGTGTAGAGGCTGTGGAGGCCCACGCTGCCCACGGAGCGCCAGGCCAGGTCATCAAAGTAGACAATCAGGTCGGGGGCGCGGCCTCGCACTTTTTGGTAGATTTCCTGGGGCTTGAAGACCTTGACGTTGAGGGGTTTGCCGCTGGGGTCGGTAAGTTGGGAGAGCTTGGCGGTCAATTCCTCGCGCAGGGGTTCGTAGTCGGCCATGCACGGTGCCCTCTGGTTCTCGCCCCTTGACGTTGAGGAAAATGCGGGCGTAGTAGCCCCCGGCTCCCCAAACCTGGGTTTGGCTCCAGTCCACCGCAACTTTGTCCAGGGGTGAGACCTCGGTTGGGGCTTCGCTAAGGGTGAGATAGCTGTTCGCCATCAGCCATTCGTTGATGCAGATGCCGCCCATCAAGGGCTGGGCACCGTGGTCGGAGACGACCAGCACGGCGGTATCGTCGTCACAGTCTTTGAGCAGTTCTCCCACCCGCCGATCAACATGCACGTAGTAGTCGTGGATAGCGCTGGCAAGGGTGAGTCGGCCTCGTACTGGGGATGGCGTGGATCCATCGGCTTCCAGAAGGCGTGGTGGAGGCGGTCTACGCCCATATCCACCAGCATTAAAAAGTCGGGCTGGTCACGATCAATCAGTTTGGCCGCCAGGGTAAAGCGCTGGTCACAGAGGCGGTAGAGATTGTCGAGAATGCGGGCCTTTTCGTCGGAGCGAAAGTTGGGTACATCCAGAATGAAATCGGGCATCCACGCCTTTATCTGGTCGGCCAGTGCAGGCGGATGGGTAAAGGGTACCTCGGTGCTGGGGGTCAAAAAGCAGGACACCAGGGAGCCATTGACCGGATAGGGGGGTGAACTGCCGGGCACGCTGAGGGCGGCCACCGTCCAGCCTGCGTCGCCGAGCCAATCCCACAGGCGGGGGAACTTGACGGCGCGCCCGTCGGAGATGGCCATCGAGTGGTAGTCGCGATCGCGGCGGTTGCGAAATCCGTAAATCCCCAACTCGCCGGGGTCGCGCCCGGTCATCATACAACTCCAGGCGGGTACGGTAATGGCGGGAATGCTGCTCTCTAGCCGCCCGTAGCTGCCCTGGGCGATCAGGCGGCTGAGGTTGGGCAGGTCGGCCCGCCACTGCTCGAACACCAGGGAGGGTTCCATGCAGTCGAGGCCGATGATAATCAGGCGGGGAGTGGGCATTAGGGAAGTTATAGGATGCTCCTACATTTGCCGTAACAATCTGTCGTATTCTGCATGGGAACCGATCCAAAACCAGATCATTGTATCTCTCTCTATTTGACCAACCGCGCGATAGTTTTTATTAACGCGGGCAGAGTAAATGGGTAGCTCCAGATGTACTCGTTATAAAGCGCAAACTTGGATAGTTTGGGTCTTTCTGAAACTGTCGATAGGCTGCACGGGCTTGTTGTTGAACCTGTTTAGGCAAAGCTGCAAACAATTTGCGAAATTGAGTCGTAGTGCGTGACTTCACAGTTCATCTGGGTCAAGTTCTTTGGTTTCCCCAGCATGATATTCAGCCATTGCTGAGGCTGCGAGTTTTGCCAGAATAGCGGGGGATCGGGAGAATACTTCATCCCAGCAGCGCTCATCCTCAATTTCTTCCAGGATGATGGCAGCGATTGCATCCTGTTCACTCTCAGTCAGGGTTTGCAATTTTGCAATTGCCCTCTCAAGCAGATCAGTCATCGGTTAATCGTTTCAACCATCATCAGAGTTTTACCTTATCCATACCCTACTGTGCCTTGGGCTATTGCAACAACCTACTCCTCCAATTGTCAATTCTTTGCCTAGAGCATCCCCTCCACCCTAGCGTTAAACCCATAGACCTGGCGCTCTCCAGCCAGGGGCACCAGGGTAATGGTGCGTTCGTCGCCGGGTTCAAAGCGGACGGCGGTACCGGCCGGGATGTCGAGGCGCATACCACGGGCCTGGTCGCGGTCGAAGCTGAGGGCGGCGTTGACCTCAAAAAAGTGAAAATGGGAACCAACTTGAATGGGGCGATCGCCGGTATTCGCCACCACCAGGGTAACGGTGGGTTTGCCAGCGTTCAGTTCAATGTCGCCCTCGGCAGGGAGTAGTTCACCGGGTATCATGGCTGACCTCCTAGGTTTGCAATTAGATCCTGGCGTTTTTGGTGGAGCGATCGCTCCACCAGCGGCAGCGCTTCTTCGATCTCGCGGCGGGCTACCCCTTCGGCCCCAGCCTCCAATAGGTGATTGAGGGCAATCAGGTGAGCGGTATCCAGAGCCATTTCCGTCGGCACTTTGACATCGGGAATAACGCCGGTGCCGTCCCAGTTTTTGCCAGTTACCGGGTTAATGGCCTGGCCAGTGGGCATAAACACCCAAAAATGGTCGTGCAGCCGAAAGCCCCGGCCTGGGTTAGCGCCGCCCCGCGTCGTTTCGCCTACTACCGTGGCCCGCTGTTGGCTTTGCAGGTTATAGGCAAATTCTTCCGCTGCGGAGAAGGTAGCAGGGCTGGTGAGCACAAACACAGGCCGACCCAGGTAGCGCTGACCGGGCATGTAGGGCAGCGTCCACCACTGGTGGGTTTCGTCGGTGGCGCTCCAGTACAAATCATTCAGGTGAAGGGGGGGATGGGCGGGGAACAGGTAGCTGCACAAAAAGGCCACGGCGGCTGGAGAGCCCCCCTGGTTATGGCGCAGGTCAAAGATGAGCGCATCGGTATGGGCTACTAGAGCCATGGCGGCGGCCAGGGTATCTCCCGCAAATTCGGGAGGTTCAAAGCTAAACAGTTGGATGTAGCCGATATTGCCAGCCAGACGCTCCACCTTGTTTAGATCAAAATTGCGGCGACGGCTGGCCTGGCGCTGGCGTTCCAGGTCTTGGGGAGGGGGTTCAGTATCGGCCTCCAGGTGGGGCAGGGGCACTGGGCTAAAGTGCAGGCGCAGGTTGAGATCCTGGCCCAGGGTTTGCAGGTGCGCCGTCAGCGTGTCTGCCAGCTGTTGGCCACCGTTGATGTCGCTATAGCCGTTGGTATCCAGGCGTTGCTCCAGGTCAGCCTGAATTTTTTCCGCCACTTCCGGAAAGGTGTAGGCATCAAGCTGGCTGATCAACGCCTCCAGCACCGCTTTTACATCGGCGGGTTGGAGGGGAAAGTCGGACTGGTAAGACGTGGGTGGAGCAGAGGAAGCCATGCCAAGGTTATCGAATGGGATCGTGAACCGTTACCAGTTTAGTACCGTCTGGGAAGGTCGCCTCGACCTGCACGTCGTGAATCATCTCGGCGACGCCGTCCATCACGTCGTTGTGGCTGAGCAGGGTGGTGCCGTAGCTCATCAGTTCGGCCACCGTGCGGCCATCCCGCGCTCCTTCTAAAATAGCGGCTGAAATGTAGGCCACGGCCTCTGGATGATTGAGCTTTAACCCCCGTTCCTTGCGCCGCTCAGCCACCAGGGCGGCGGTAAAAATGAGCAGTTTGTCTTTCTCTTGGGGAGTCAGTTGCATGGGCGTGTCACGAGTTTTGTACCAGCGTGCTAAATGTAAGCTTTCAGGGTTTTGCGCCGATTGTCAACCGACTACTCTACAACACAGGCCAAACCCAACTAGGCGGGTTCATGAATAGGTCGAGTAGGCGGCGAAGAGCGACTTTGGGTGTATTGCCGCACTTTAAACCGCCGGGTGTCAAAGTTTTGTTAGTTAAATTAGGACAATCAGTTGTATACCCCGGTATATCGCGCTTGAGAAAAGCTGTAATCTGACTTTGGGATAAGTCAAACTCCTTAATTAAGGGCTGAATCTCGCCTTAATCTGAGCTGGGGTTAACGTAACGCTTCATCTTTAAACCTTGCGCTTGATTGACTCCGTATGGAGCTTTCTAAGTAAACCGCAGACAATACTGCTGATCCCCAGCATAGGTGAGGCAGCACAATGGGTACAGCCACGTTGGATACCGTTGCAATCGGGCAAAATTTTCCCTCCGCAGGACGGTACAGCCCGGTTAACCCAGAGGGATGGGCCACGGCTCAGTATCCCTTGGGTGCCCACTACGATGGCCAGAACGTTACGTTTGCCGTCTATTCCAAACGGGCCACCCACATTTTGCTGGAACTCTATGACCAGGCCACTGGAGCTGCCGCCAGCCATGACTACTGGCTGGCCAAAAACCCGCAGGATGATATCTGGCGAGCCAAGCTAGCCGACATCCCCCCTGGTACGCTCTATGCCTTTCGTTGCTGGGGGCCAAACTGGGAGTACGAAAGCAATTGGCAACGGGGCAATAGCTCCAGTGGTTACCAGGCGGATGTGGATGACCAGGGCCACCGCTTCAACCCCAACAAGGTTTTGTTTGACCCCTATACCCGCGAAATTTCCCACGATAAGGAATCTCAGGCCATGCTGGCGGCGGGGCACAGCGGCGAAATGTATGCTACCGGCGAAGGAGATTACCAAGGTGTGCCCCGCCGCAACTACGACACTGGCCCCTGGGTGCCGAAGGGCATTGTGCTGGCTTCAGATTCCACCTCTACGGGGCCGCGGCCTTACCTGCCGCCAGAACGGGCGCTGATTTACGAAGCCCATGTGCGAGGGCTGACTCAGCACCCGACGGCCTCTCAATTGCAGACATTGCTGAAGAACTACCCCGGCTTTGAAGCGGTGCAGAATGTGCCAGAGCCCTATCGGGGCACCTACGCCGGCGCGGCCTATATGGCCAAGTACCTGAAGGCCCTGGGCTTTACGACCATTGAACTGCTGCCCGTCCACGAAACCGCCAACGAGACCAACCCTAGCGACCGACCGGGCGGCAACTACTGGGGCTACATGACCTTTGGCTACTTTGCCCCCGATCGCCGCTACGCCTACGACAAATCTCCTGGTGGGCCAACCCGCGAATTTAAGCAAATGGTCAAAGCCTTCCACGATGAGGGCCTGGAGGTGTACCTGGATGTGGTGTTTAACCACACGGGCGAGGGCGGTAACTGGGGCAACAACGATACCGTTGGCTTTGTTTGCTTCGGCGGGTTTGACACGCCGGAATACTATCAGCTCACCGATAGCCACTACCTGGTGGACGGGGCCACGGGCTGCGGTAACCAGCTCAACTTTTCCAATGCAGTGAACCAAAACCTGGTACTAGACTCCCTCACCTACTGGCTGGAGGAGATGGGCGTAGACGGTTTTCGGTTTGACCTGGCCCCCGTGCTGGGCCGCACCCCTAGTGCCTTTGAGCGAGAGCACTGGGGCGAGCAGAAACAGTTCTTTCCCCGCCACGGACTGCTCGAGCAAATTAAGCAGTTGGGCGATCGCCACCGCGCCGAAATGATTGCCGAAGCCTGGGATATCTGGGGCTACGAAGTGGGCAACTTCCCGGCGGGCTGGGGCGAATGGAACGGACGCTACCGCGATGCTATCCGCCGCTTTATGAAGGGCGATGCCAACACCAAAGCCTTCACCGAGCAGGTTAACGGCGATTACCAGAACTTTAACGACCAGGGCGGCCCCCAGCGCTCGATCAACTTCATCGTGGCCCACGATGGCTTTACGCTGATGGATCTGGTCAGCTACAACACCAAAAATAACTTACAACCCTGGCCCTTTGGCCCTTCTGACGGGGGCAGCGACAGCAACGACAGTTGGGATTCTGGCGGTAGCCAGCGCCTACGGCGGCAGCGCCTGCGGAATTTTTGGACTGTCCAAGTTTTTTCTAGGGGTGTGCCCATGGCCGTGTGGGGCGATGAATTTGGCCGTACCCAAAACGGCAACAATAACCCCTACAACATCGATAGCGTGGCCACCTGGAGCAACTACGCCATGCTGGGCACCAACCAGCCAACGGCGGTGGATACGGGCTATGCTGGCGCTAGTTACCACGATAACTTTGGTGCTGGTGCCAACACCGACCATCGCAATCCCCTGTTTGTTTTTGCTCGCTATGGGCTGCACCTGCGTAACCAGCACTACGCCCTGCGGCAGCGCACCTATGGCGATTTCTGGATGAACTCCGGTGGCGATGTGACCTATCAGTTCAAACAGTGCGATGGCCAATCGAATTTGTGGGAGCGCGATCGCTGCGTCTGGCTCCAGATTGACGGCAGCGAAGTGGGCGACCACGACTTTTTATTACTCATTAATATGTACTCCGAAACCGTTAACTTTGCGGTGCCCAATGCCCCCGGCTACCACTGGTATCGAATTATCGACACAGCCGCCTGGGCCGAGGCAAATCATAATATTTGGCCCATTGACCAGGCCACCCAAATCACAGGCCACTACGGTGTAAATCCATTTTCCATAAGTGGTGTTGGAAGAGGTAAAACAAGCGTAATTTAGGTATCGATAGGGCATCGACGGTTGAGGGATTTAGCTATGGGGAGGCCGACCTGGAATCGTGATGGCTGTCTGGTTGTTATTGCAGCCAACCAGACGGTCATCACGGCAAATCTGGTTTATGGTGAGCAAAGGTAGATGTTGGTAGACAGGCCGACCGATGAAACCTGAAGACCCTAACTTTCCTGAAGAGATCCCGGCTATCCCAGAGCCACGGGATAAAATGCCCTGGTCAGATCTATCATCCACACCGCTTTCCCCTACTGATGAAGACGGAGAAGGTGTCGAAGAGGCTGGGAAAAAATCGACCAACGAACTGGCCTCGGTTGACGCCTCAACCGAGGATTGGATGAGCGCCACTAACCAAGCCCACAATCCCGACCAATGGAGCGAACTCGATGAGTCTGACCCGCCTCACCTAACCCACTCGTCTGATAAAGACTTTAAAGAGGTAGAGCCTGCCTCTGCAATGAGGGGGGCAGGCTCTACCGATGCCGAGCAACGGGAAGCGGAAAAACCCGTTGGTGTTGTGCCTGCCTATGACGATTGGGTGGAGGAAGAGGTTCCCTACCAGCCAAAGGAGCTTGGTGTGATTGATCAATTTTTGCTATTGCTGGCCGATGGTGCCGTAGTTTGGCGCAGGTTTTTGCGGTGGGTGAGAACGCAGCTACCCGCCAACCTCCAACGCCAATTACCGGATGAGATCCTAACCGCCATTCTATTGGGCCTGCTGATGCTGGTGCTAGCCCTGTGGAATCCGCTAGGCCGAAAGCCAGTTCCGCCTGCGGTGGTTATGGACGAACCTCCTGCCGAAGTGACTGCACCGCCCACCCTAGAGCCCGCAGCGCTCCCTGTTCCCGATGGTGGTGCTACAGCTCCCGCACCTGCCCTACCCCTAGAGATTGCCCCCAGGAACGAATTAGAACCAGAGCAAACTCGAATTGCCGAAATTCAAACCCAGGTGAGCCGCATCAGCCGAGCCTATGGGGCGGGGCTCATTCAATCGGTGGAGGTCAACCTGCCAGAGAATGCACTGAGCGTCAACCTGGGCGAGAACTGGTACGGTCTACTGCAAGCCCAGCAGGATAGAGTGGCGCAAGAGCTCTACGAACGGGCTCAGGAACTGGGCTTTGATACCCTCCACCTGCGCGACCCTGAAGGGGTAGTGGTAGCCCGCAATCCACTGGTTGGCCCCCATGCCGTAGTGCTAAAGCGCCGCCGCTCTGCCGACGCTGACTGGCCAGTTTCCTGACATACTCCCGACCCTCACGCTTCGCTTAGAGGGCGGGCTTCTCCAGTCTTTCAACCTTCGCGTTTTACACTAAAAAAACCTGAGTTCGGGATAAGCAAATCTATTGGGGAAATAGCTCCATTGTCCCCTCCAGGGAGGAGGAGGGGTGGGTCAATTTAGGCCAGAAAAGCCGTGTATCGTCTAATTCCTAATTCATAGATCCCCCAGCCTCTACCCGGCCAAGGCGGCGTGGCTCCTGGCCGCTCTGCCGAGCAATAATGGCCTGTTCTAGAACTTCAGCGGCCCGCAGGTACTGGGTATCGGCTTCGGTAGCCAGGCGGGAGGGGTTGCTGAAGAGTTCGCTGCGTTGGCGATCGCTCAGTTCCACCTGCACATCCGGGGTGATACCCTTGCGGCTGATATCGGTGCCGTTGGGGGTGAAGTAGTGGGCTACGGTAACCGTGAGCCCAGAGCCATCGGCTAAGCCGTGCAGAGATTGCACCAACGCCTTGCCAAAGGTGGTGGTACCTACAATGGTGGCACGATTGTTGTCTTGTAGCGCCCCGGTTAGGATTTCGCTAGAGCTGGCGGATAGCCGGTCTACCAGCACCGTCAGCGGCAGTTGGGTCAGGGCGGTGCGATTGGCAGAAATGGCGTCATCCGTACCGTTGCGGTCTACGGTTCTAACAATAGGCCCGTGCTGAAGCCACATGCGGCCAATGTCGATGCTAGACAGCAACAGTCCGCCAGGATTGCCACGCAGGTCTAGCACAAACCTTCTACACCTTCAGCCAGCAAGCTCTGGATGGCCTCTTCCATTTGTTCGGCGGCGTGGGCATTGAACTCAATCAAGCGGATGTAGCCGATGGGACGGTTGCCCACTGTCTTTAAGGCGTACTCGACCGTGGGGACTTCCATCCGGGCCCGGGTAATGATGACACTGCGGGGGTTACCCCCATTGCGGGAAATAGTCAGCGTCACCTGCGACCCCTCAGCGCCCCGCAAACGTTGTGACACCCCTTCAGCGGTGAGCCGTTCGGTGCTTTGACCATCCACCAGGAGGATGCGATCTCCCACCAAAATCCCTGCCTGCTCAGGCTGGGGAGCCCGCCGAAATTTCGGTAACCATGACTGTGCCCGCCTGGTTGTCTCGCTGCAATCGCACGCCAATCCCCGACACCTCTCCAGAGGTCTGATCGGTAAGGTCGGCATACTCGGTAGGCGACAGAAAGCGGGTGTAGGGATCATTCAACTGGCGTAGGGCCGCCCGGAGCGCCCCGTAGGCCGCTTCTCGCGAGCTGTACTCTCGACCTAGCAAATCCTGACGGGTGGCCTGCCAGTCGATATAGTTAAAGCTGCTGTCTACGTATTCATGGTTAACGATCTGCCAGGCCTGATCGAGCACGGCCTTAGGACTATCCTCAAACGTAGACTCTAGTTCAGACGCCTCGGTAGCGGCTAGGGCTGCCCCTGAAACAGCCACTCGTTGGGGAGATTACCAGGGCCAACGGCGCAACAACCAAAACACTAATAGAAGGCAAAAGCAGCTTGAAAGGAGACATCAACATAGCAATTAACTGGCCTGGACAGGGAGGTGAGCAATGGCAGAGGGTTCAGCAAAACTAAGACGCTATTGAGCAAATTCAGGTAAAAGCTAGCAAAACCTTGCGGTACTGTTACCTAGCCAACATTCCCAACGCAGCAGCACGCTATCGCGCCAAGACCTGCCAAACCTTGGGTCTATTTTGACCGATCGCTCAGGCTTTGACTAGTCAACTGTGCCAATTTAGACCATGAAATAGAGTTTCTTAAGGTTATGGGAACAGAGACAACGCTGTGGTTGCATCGGTGACAAAAAGACCAGGCGCTTACCTCTCCCTAGGCTCACCCCTACACCTGATAGGATGTTAGGGATCTTTGCCCCCCACCGCTATGCAGGATACGCCCCACGGGTCAATGATGCCCCCGCTGCCCGCTGGCCTTGAACAGGCGGTCTATCGGATTTTGGATGCCAACTTAGACCGCGCCCGCGAAGGGCTACGCATTATTGAAGACTGGTGCCGGTTTGGGTTAAATCATCAAGCCCAAACCGAGCAGCTTAAGCACCTACGCCAAACCCTGGCCCAGTGGCATGCGCCCGAATTGCGCCTGGCCCGCGATACCCCTGGAGATCCCGGCACTAGCCTGACCCATCCCCAAGAGCTTGAGCGCCAGGGCATTCTAGATTTGCTTCAGGCTAATTTTTGCCGGGTTCAGGAAGCCCTGCGAGTGCTAGAAGAATATGGCAAGCTCTACCGCCGCGACTTTGCCGAAGCCTGCAAAACGATGCGCTACGAGGTCTATACCCTGGAGAGTGCGCTCCTGGGAGGCCATCGGCAGCAGCGCTTGCAGCAGGCTCTAACCTACCTGGTCACCTCTCCCCAGGACAATCTACTGGCGGTTGTAGAAGCCGCCCTCCAGGGTGGCATCGCCATGGTGCAGTATCGCGATAAGCACACCGATGACGAGATTCGCTTTGACCGAGCCAAGTCGCTTCGAGCGTTGTGTCACCGCTACAATGCGCTGTTTTGGTGAATGATCGCGTCGATTTGGCCCTGGCTGTCGAGGCGGATGGCGTTCACCTCGGCCAAACTGACCTGCCCATGGCTGTGGCGCGGCGGCTGTTGGGCAGTCAGCGCATCATTGGCCGGTCTACCACCAACCCCGACGAAATGGCACGAGCCCTTAGCGAAGGCGCTGACTACATTGGGGTGGGGCCGGTCTACGCACGCCCACCAAGCCGGATAAACCCGCCGCCGGGTTAGATTACGTGCGCTATGCCGCCGCCCATGCCTCGGTGCCCTGGTTTGCGATCGGCGGCATCAATACCGAAAATCTGGCGGAAGTGCTCCAGGCGGGGGCGGAGCGAGTAGCCGTGGTACGCGCCATCATGGAAGCTGAAAACCCTACGTTAATTGCCCAGTACTTTGTAGCCCAAACCAACCATCGTCATACCTTCCAAACGGTTCCAGCCTTCAGGCCTGACTAATCTTCTATCCTCGCCCCGTTTCCCCGTAGAATTAGACGCTGATCTCCTATGCTTGACCCCACAATTGATGCTATCCACGTCCTGGTGAATGGAGAAAGCAAAGCCTGCCCGCCGGGTACCCTGCTGCCAAACTTCTTAGAGTCTCTGGGGCTAAATCCACGCCTGGTGGCAGTTGAATATAACGGCGAAATTCTGCACCGCCAGCTTTGGGATACGACCCATCTGCACGCCAACGACAAACTTGAAATTGTCACCATTGTGGGAGGCGGTTAGGCAAATCCTAGAGGTTCGGCTTTCCCCCTAGAGATTTGCTGTCGTTCTTTGAGCAGCCTGGACTTAGCACGTTAAAGTATAGATATATCAACGGTTTTAACCTCAATTTACCCTCCTTTAAAAGCAATGCTTCAACGACTTTTTCAACGGCTTAAGCCCCTCGGCAAGCCCCTCATGGCTGTAGCGCTGGCACTGGTGTTAGTCTTTGGGCACGCCGATGGTGCCTGGGCGGCAAGGGCAGGTGGTCGGATGGGCGGCGGGAGCTTTCGGGCTCCGGTTCGGCCTACGGCTCCGGCGCCCCGCACCTACAGTCCTGGGGGCGGTGGCTACTACCCTGGCGGTGGATTTGGGTTTCCCTTCCTGTTTCCGTTGTTTGGTGCTTTGGGGGGGGGCTTTGGGGGGCTGTTTACCCTGTTGGTTTTCATCGCCATTGCCAACTTTATTGTGCGTAGCTTCCGCGAAGCTGGGGAAGGTAGCGACTACGGCACCGCTGTTTCGGGACCCAATCCGCCGGTAGCTGTGGCTAAGCTCCAGGTGGGTCTACTGGCCGAAGCCCGTGCCCTGCAGGACGACCTCAACCGCATTGCCCTCAGTGCTGATACTGGCACCTCCCAAGGGTTGGCTAAGCTGCTGCAAGAAACCAGCCTGGTTCTGTTGCGCCATCCCGACTACTGGGTTTATGGTGCCAGCGAAGATAAGCAGACTCGCCTACTCAGCGCTGAGCAAGAGTTTAACCGCTATACCCTCTCGGCCCGCAGCAAGTTCACCCAGGAAACTCTGTCTAACGTCAACAGTCAGTTGGCCCAGGCCGAGCCCAAAGCGGCCCTAACTGGTGCTGATCAGGCGGGTATTGACCCCGGCGAATACATCGTGGCTACCCTGGTGGTGGCGACTCAGGGTAAGCTCGACCTGCCGGATATCCGCTCTTCCGAAGACCTGCGCCGTGCCCTAGGGCAAATTGGGGCCGTGTCTAGCGAGAACCTGCTGGCTGTGGAAGTGCTGTGGACGCCCCAACAGTCTGGCGAAACCTTGACCGCCGATGAGATGGTGGCCGAATATCCCGACCTGAAGTTGCTGTAAGCTATCCGCCGCTATGAAACCCAGAGGTCTTCCGTAAAGCGGCCCCGCCGCCCTGGAGTCCTCTGGGTTTTGGCTATTTCCAGGGTCAACTATGCTCACTTTTTATAACCATCCCCTCTCCCCCATTGCCCGCCGCGTCTGGTGGACTTTGTTGGAGAAGCAAATTCCCTTTGAGCTGGTCACGGTAGACCTAACCGGAGCCCAGTTTGAGCCTGAGTTTCTGGCATTGAACTCCTTTCACCACGTTCCCGTGATTACCGAGGGCGGCCTCCGGCTGATAGAATCCCTGGCGATTTTCTGCCCACTCCCTACTCTCTCACAAGTCGTCCTTTAGCACCTCGGCTACAGCCGTTTCAGCATGAATGCGCGTTGTTTCAAACAGGGGTACGTCAGCCTCGGCTTTATTAACCAGCAGTTCCAATTCCGTGCAACCCAGCAACACGCCTTCAGCACCGGCCTTGGCCAGGTTGTTAGCCGCCGCTAAAACCCTTTGCTGAGACTCTGGTTTAAAGTGACCCGCACAGATTTCATCGTAAATAATTCGATGGATCTCATCCCGTTCCGCCAGGTCGGGAATGAGCACTGCCAAGCCGTGCTTATCCGTTAACCGCTGCCGATAAAACTCTTGCTCCATGGTGAACTTGGTGCCCAGTAAGCCCACCCGCGTTAGCCCCTGGGCTTCAACTCGCGCCGCCGCCGCATCCGCGATATGCAAAAAGGGATGGAAATGCGGGCTTCAATCTCATCCGAGAGCTTATGCATGGTGTTGGTGCAGAGAAGCACCATGCTAGCTCCGGCCATTTGTAGCTTTTGGGCCGCTTCGATGAGAATGTCTGCCGCTTCTGGCCAGCGGTCTTCGTGCTGAAGGGTGGCCATATCGGCAAAGTTGACCGAAAACAAAATACTCTTAGCCGAGTGTAGCCCGCCAAAGTGATCGCGAATTGCTTCGTTAATGAGTCGGTAATATTCAATCGACGACTCCCAACTCATCCCACCAATCAGGCCAATGGTTTTCATAGCAGGCATCCAAGTGAATGAAATCGGAGCAGGGCCGTGCTAATCGAGCCAGCCTTTCGTACACCTCGCCTAAGCGTAAACCATCTCGCTGCACGGCAAGATTAATTAAACCTAAACAAGCTAGTTGTAACGGTTGCGCCATGGGCTCTACGGCGGTTTGCAAGGGCTAGGCCGAGCCATCACAATTCTGCATCGCTACGGCTATGGCGATCCCATTATTAGATTCAGCTCCTTAAAACCCAGAATTATTCATCCACCAGGTTTGAATACCCTCCAGGTTGCGGGCCGCCGTTACCCCACCAAGAAACCCAAGGCCGTGGCCAACCCAAGACTTGCCCTGTTGTAGAGGTAGCAGCCCCCACAGGGTACCGCCGTAGAGAATGCCGACAAGAACCGACGCGGCGATCGCGGGTAAACTTCGCTCAAAATACCCCCGCAACAGCACGTAGCCTAAATAGCCAAAAATTACCCCGCTGGCTCCCAAATGGCGGGTGCCTGGTCGCCCCAGTAGCCAAATACCCAAACCGCTAAACAGCCAGCAAATGCCCGTTACCAGGCCCAGTGCCTCTAGTCCTTGCCGCAAAATCACGCTACCTAGGATGACAAAGGGCGCTGAGTTAGCCGCCAAATGCTTAAAGTCCTGATGCAGGAGAGGCGCTACCAGAATGCCTGGAACCCCCTCCAGGGTGCGGGGTTGAATCGCTAGATGGCGCAACACCCGCCGCCCGGTTAGCGCATCTAAAATAGCCAGCACCCACATCAGCAGGAGCACGTAGGCCAGGAGGGAAATACCCTGGGCAAAACCGTCGGGGAGAGGAGGGAGAGACATGGGAAGGATTTTGGTAAGGTATCCCCTCCTGGGAGGGGGAGGGGTGGGTTAACGATTTTGGATTTTGAGCCTGAATTTTACCGCCAATTCATAGGACTCCAATAACCCCCTCGGTCTTCCACCACTTAACTCCCATCTCCTATTTCCTATCTCCTATCTCCTCCTTCAAAAACCTAGCCAGGACAGGAGACAAATCAGCCGCCAGCCGGGGGCCATCCACACCCAGTTCAGTGTGGACAGCGGCGGTGTGTTTGGCGGTCTGGGCGTGCCACCAGGTGGCTGCTACAGCCGTATCCAACGCATTGTCTAGGGATAATTGAGCCGATCGGGCCGCCGTCTGAGCCAGCAGGCCCGCTAGTAGGCCGGTGAGAATGTCGCCGCTGCCGCCTCTAGCTAGAGCCGGGGTACTGTCAGCATTGAACCAGAGGGAGCCATTGGGATGGGCGATCGCGGTACAGGCTCCCTTCAGTACGACAATGCTTTGGCTCTCGCTGGCCGCTGTTTGAGCCGCCTGTCCCGCCACCTGCCCACGGGTTGCAATGGTGGGAAAGAGCCGCTTAAATTCTCCCAGGTGAGGTGTGAGGATAGTCGGTGCGCTACGTTGGGGCAAAACGGTGTTGGGTTGTAGGTCGGCCAGTAGATTGAGGCCATCGGCATCCACCACTAGGGGCGTAAAACTGGCCAGCGTGGCCTGTAGCACCGGCATAGCATCGCGAGAAAGGCCAGGGCCACAGGCCATTGAGTCATACCGGCTCAAGTCTAAATCCACCGGGCAGATGGGCAATGGCACCAGTCTCGGTTTCTTCGCAGCCTACCACCAGGGCTTCTGGCAATTGGGTCACTAGCATCAGCCGGAGTGATTCTGGCACCGCCAGGGTGAGCATACCCACGCCGCTGGCTCGCGCGCCTAAGCCTGCCAACAGAGCTGCCCCAGCGTACTGCCGTGATCCAGCTATGAGCAGCAAGTGGCCAACTTGATACTTATGGATGCTGGTGGGTCGGGGTAGGGGCAGGCGGGTTAGGGCTGTTTGGGCCGTAATTTGCCGCACCTTGAGGACGCTGTCTCCCTCGGCGGCCATGGCACTCTGGGGAATGTCAACGTTGATTAAATAAGGTTGGCCCAGATGGGGCAGGGCCACATCTGCGCAGAAGGCCCGCTTCCACAGACCCAGGCAAAGGGTATAGGTGGCTTGAATAGCCGTACCTAGCACAGCCCCGGTATCGGTGTGCAGGCCAGAGGGCAGGTCAATGCTGACGACGGGCTGGGACTGACGATTTACAACGTCCACCAGCTCGGCTATGTGGCCCTCTAGTGGACGTTCCAGGCCAAAGCCAAACCAGCCATCCACCCAAACATCACTGGTAGACAAGGGCTCCAACCCAGGGCTGAGGGGAATCCCCAAGCTCTGGACAAACCGCAGGTGGTCAGCCGTTAGCGGCTTTTGGCGCTCAAAGGGGCAGCAAACCGAAACTTGATAGCCCTGAGACCAAAGCTCCCGCGCTACCACCAGAGCATCGCCGCCATTGTGCCCTGGCCCCACCAGCACACCAACCTTAGGATAATCCTGCCGGGAAAAATGTGCGGTGAACCAATCGGTGATTCGCCCGGCCACTTTTTCCATCAGAGCGGCTACGGGCATACCCGCCGCAAAAAGTTGCTCCTCAATGCGCCGCATCTGAGCCGCCGTAACCACCTGGTCGGGCAGCGGCTGAGGCCACCGTTTAGTTGCAGTGGAACCCGGCACAATCCCTAACGTTGATAGAAGACTCGGCTATCACTCAGACCCGCTTCTCGGTAGAAACTATTCCAGCGCTCAGCCAAACCGCGATCGGCAAAGGGGCCAACCGCTACGTGGGGACCACGCGGCTCGGTACGGGCCTGTACTCGGTCAGCCGGAGTGCCCATCTGAATTACCTGATTAGCTACCGTTTGTAGATTGGCCGTAGCGGTGGGAATCACCATCATAGTAGGGCGCGTTTCACTGGGGATACCGGGAGTCGCCAATGCGGTGCCCGTGGGAGGGGGCACGTTAACAGGGTAGGCGTTGGGCGTGGCTGGTGCCGCATAGCTCAGTTGCTGGCCAAACTCCACATTACCGCCGCCCGTGTTGGGCGGAACTTGCATCGGAGTCATCTGGGTTGGGGGCATTTGAGTCGGCGGAATTTGGGTTGGCGGCGGCAGAGCCGGTAGGCCAGTGGCCGTTTGGGGCGGAATCACCGTTACTCCTGGCAACGGCGGCAGTTGCCCATTAGACGCATAGACATTGCCGGGCGCAACCGGCGTTTGGGCGTAGTAGGGCTGAGCCGCCGGGGCTTCGGCCATCTGGGCGGTAACCCCCTGAGCCGCCAGATCAGCCACGCGCTGCTGAGCGTTGGTCGAATAGCTGAACCGTCCAGCCTGAATCACGGTCTGGCCCTGAAACGTGGTGCGAAAAGCCGTAGGTTCTACCATACGCACCTGATTCAGCAATTCCTCACTACTGCCATTCACAAAGACCACATACTGTTGACCACCCACCGGAGCCTGAGGCACAGCGCTGCCCGGTACCGGAATCACCCCAGCCGGTAGCGGCGGCACCACATCATACCCCTGACCTTGGGCTGGCTGCGGCCCTGCCAATATGCCCATTGCGATCGCTGAAACTAACCCAATGGAAGCATTGCGAACATAGGGGCGGATTGATGATATCCAGCCCGATTTGGCTAAGGCTTGAGCCATAACAGAGTAACCTGGCATGTTAATCACCACTCCTACCCATACATAAATAGCGAATAACTCCATCACCAAACAAACCTAGCTAAGGCATAGATCCAGCGCTAGATCAACGTTTTGGCTTAGTCATGTGGATGTTAGCGCAGATTTTAAAAACCGCATCGTTTACTTGAAAAGTTTTCGTCCGGATTGAAAATTTTCGGCGCTACCAATGCAGCCCCATTTCTGGGAGGAGGCCGTTGACTATACCGTTGAAGTGAGTCGAGGCTTTACCGCCCTTAAAGACAGCGCCTACACGGAATACCTGCAGCCGCACGGTGGCCAGCCCTGGCGCTATGTGCTGATACCCCATAAGGCCATTACCGAAAATATGATCCTGCAAGGGTTATATGAGCGCTCCAGAAGTTCGTCTAAAAATAAGACTCATTTATACCTTTTAAGGACTAGAAATAATAAAGATGAGTCTTATCGTGCTCATGCCCAGGCTCGTTTTCTCTTCGCGCGTTAATCTGGGTAGGGTGTTTTGCAGGGTCTGCTGGGTTGCAGGCTGTGAAGTTATTTTCGTCTTCTGTTTGATCTCTTCTGGGGTTTAATGGTTGGCTGGTTGTCTGGCCCATGCTCTGCGAAGCTTAAAATCACCACTCGTCTTGGTGGTGGAGACTCATAAATGCAGTAAATCAGCCGATAAGCTGCGGCATTCTGCTTAACTTCTAGGGCGCGATAACCCGTTAGTGCTCCCGTTAAGCGAAAATTTGGCACCCCACAGGTTTGGTAAGGGTCTAGGGAAAGTACTTGTTGATAGCTGAGAAAATCTCTCTGGAGCGGCAGGGGTAGGTCGGGGCAATCTCGCTGAGTCACTTCCCGATGAAGCTGAATTCTATACTTAATCCTTATACCCACGAGATTTTAACCAACCGTTAAGAGTATCGTCGTCTATTTCTTCGCCTTCATCAAGGGCTGTGACCCATAGGATAGGATCTTTTAGATCGTTAAGCCGCTCTATGGCCCTCGTCTCAGCAGATGAAGGCAGCGGGAGCGATTGATGGTGATCGCGCTTCCAGACTAGGTAGCCAACAATATCTTGGACGGTACGCAGTTCAACTTCTGAGAGGGTGTGGAGTTGCTCAGCAATTTGCTCGACTAGAGTGGCCAGTGCGGGGTTTGGCATGGCTGAGGAAGGAGGGGGCTTGCGCTTATTGTGGCATAGCAGGAGGCAAAGCAGGCTTCCTGTCAGAGAGCGTCGTTGCGACCTGCCAATTTCTCCTGTGATGTAGACAAAGCAGGGGCTGACGGCCACGGCCAGTTGTAGATTCCTGTCGGAGCCAGTTCAGGTGTTGAGTAGTTGCGGGAAACGCAAATAATCAGTCCTTCAAAACCCTTGATAAAAATCAGTTTTCAGGCAGACTTAATATTCTAGGACTAAAATTGGACTAAATTTGATACCCGCTTACTAGGCACACTTCCTCTACT
>JAAUUR010000426.1 GCA_012031045.1 Leptolyngbyaceae cyanobacterium SM2_5_2 | reverse complement strand
GGTGCCCAGGCCGAAGGCTGCTCTCCCATTGCCCAAGCCTTCAAGGGCGGTCGGGATTTTGTCTCCCCGGTTAAGCCCAACACCATTGCCAAATCCATCGCCATTGGCAACCCTGCCGATGGCATCTACGCCCTCGACATTGCCCGCAAAACCAACGGCAACATCGAAGCGGTAACCGATGCAGAAATCGTTGAAGGCATCAAGCTACTGGCCGAAACCGAGGGCATTTTCACCGAAACCGCTGGCGGCACCACCATCGCTGTGCTCAAAAAACTGGCCGAAGCCGGTAAAATTGATCCCGATGAATGCACCGTGGCCTACATCACCGGCAACGGACTCAAAACCCAGGAAGCCGTCCAGGGCTACATCGGTGAACCGCTCACCATCGAACCCAAGCTCGACAGCTTTGAGCGCGCCTGGGAACGCGCCCAAACCCTCGACCGCCTGGAATGGCAGCAAGTATTGGTTTAAGGGTTGAGCCAATCTGCAGGATGGGCACGGGCAGAGCCCTTTGCCCATCTCCCCCTAGCAACCCACCCAACATCCCAAAATCTTGACCTCAAAATCTCCTGACATGGCTGTAAAAGTACTCATTCCCACCCCCCTGCAAAAATTCACCAACAACCAGGCCGCCCTAGAGTGCAACGGCACCACCATTGTGGAATTGCTCGATGCCTTAGAAAGCAACTGCCCCGGCATCAAAGCCCGGCTCTGCGACGACGCGGGTGAGCTGCGCCGCTTTGTCAACTTCTACGTCAACAGCGAAGATATCCGCTTTCTCGACGGCAAAGATACCGCCCTCAACGATGGGGACGAAGTCAGCATTGTCCCCGCCGTGGCCGGGGGCTAAGGTGTTGCAGGCCCAACCTAGGCTAGCAACGTAACAACTTAAACGAAGTCAGGCCAGGAGTGAATAACCCCTGGCTTTTTTGGATCCTGCCCCCTGCCATCCGCCCTTAGGAATTGAGGCGGAAGCGAGACAGTGGGTTGGGCTGCTCCGTAGAAGCCTGCCAGGGGTGAATTTTAGACTGGGCTTCTGGAGGCAGCGGCTCCGAGGGTTGAGCCATTTGTGCTTTTAACTGGTCGTAGGCCAGCCGTAGGGCTAACTCCTGCTGTTTGAGATGATCCCGCTCGGCGGCAATTTCCTGACAGCGCGACCGGAGGTTAGTTTGGTGGTGAAACTGCTGCCCCAGTTCGGTGCTCAGTTCCTCAATTTTTTGGCGCTGGGCCTCAATAATAGCTCTCAGGGCAATGGGATCCTCTGGGACATCAGCCTCTGGGCTGGCTTTAAGTCCGGCGGGCAGGGCTGTTCCCGGCTCGGATAGCAACGCTGCTCCCTGATTGGGATCAACCAGCGCCCTAGCGTAGACCTGCATACGGGCAAAGGTCACCTGATGGCGGGTGAGGGTGTTATCTAAATGCTGAATGTGCTGCTGAGCCGCCTGCAACTGGCTGCTTAAACTCACAGTCAGGGCGCGGGCAATCATAACCTCAGAGTTGAGATCTAGCACAGCGGATGTAGCCGCCTGGGAGCCCGGCGACATGGCCAGACTCTGGTAGTGGTTTTTTAACCGCACCAGGTACTCTTGCACCTCGGTTTGGCTCTGGTAAGTGCGGACCCGCAGCCGCTCTAGCTCTAGCTGCTGCTCGTCAATCAGGCGCTTGATCCCGGTCAGCAGTTTTTCTAGCACCTGCTGCTGCCACTGGTCTTTAGCGGCCAGCTGCTGTTTAAGGTTGAAGATGATTTTCTGCTGAACGTTGGAATATTCCTCGGTTTGGGCGAGATGGGCCTGGAGCATCTGGTGGTTAGCCACCTGCCGCTGCATCTCGTCTAGGGATTTAGTGGCCTGGTCAAGGGCCTGCTGAAGCAGGCAAATGCGTTGAACCAGCTTAAAGTCCAGCGAACTATCCTGGAACATGGAAAAAACCTGTGAGTGAGAGCCGAACCAGTAGAGAGTACGCGAGGGAATGGGTACGAGGTTGGCCAGGGCCATGGGCTCGGTTACCCTATCCAGACAGCCGGTAGCAAACCTAACGGCAGCAAGGACTAGAGCCCAACAATTAGAGCCCAGAGGCTGAAACCATACACTGCGGTGCACCCGTACTGACTAAAGACTTGAGGGAGAGATTGACGCGCTATCTTCTGCGTGAGCCCAAGGGATAGCCCTATTCCTAACAGTAAGGTAACACCCTGTAGAAAGGTTACCACTGCTGGGTGGGCAATCCAAACTGGCAGATTTGCCCCTGACCCGCCAAAGGTAGCCAAAGACACGGGCAAAAAGCGTCCTCCCTCTAACAGACCTAGCCTCAGATAATGGGCTAGATTAGCCGCCCAAATCAACGGTAAATACCCGTAGGCCAGCCTTACAAAAGAACGAGATTTAACCGCCGGATGCCCCCGCTGTGCTAGGCGATTGAGCCCTCCAGGGTGAGCGGCAGCAGCGCAGGCAAGGCCAGCACCAGTGCCGAGATCGCCCCATGCCAGGCAACATCCACCAGGGGTAGTGACCAGCCCAGGCGAGCTTGAATTTCCGGCAACCGGTGCAAATATACGGCTCCCAGTAACAAAAACATTAGCGCTACCTCGTAGGCGCGGGGCTGGTGGGTCGTCCACAGTTCAATGCCGGGGGGGCGCAGGTTAAATTCCACCGAGCGGTGGGGGCAGGCCTTCAAGCAGGTCATACAAAGCACACAGTCGCGGTTATCCTCAAGCTGGGCCGGGTGGGAATAGAGAGGGCAGCCGTCGGTGGCCTGGCCTTCGCCCTTGGCTGGCCCGCCCTTGTAGCACTGGTAGGTGGAGCATTCCGCCGAGCAAATGCCCTGCTGAGCCCGCAGTTCCGTCATAGAAAGCTTGGCAAACAGGCCGTTCATACCGCCGATGGGGCACAGGTAGCGGCACCAGAAACGGCGCTCAAACAGAGCCGAGAAAATCATCGCCCCCGCCGTAATCAGCAGCAGCAGGCAGGCTGAGAGGTAGGCCGTATCTTCCAGGTGCCACACCTCCTCCCAGATCAGGATCAGGGTAAACAGGCCAAACAAAAACCAGCCGCCCCAGCGCTCGGCGGCCTGCCGGGGCCAGCGTTTGAGTGGCCCTGGAAAGAACCGCTGGCGGAGCGCCTGGGTGATTTCCCCGTAAATCATAAACGGGCAAACCGCGCACCACAGCCGCCCCACCAACGGAAAGCCCAGCAGCACTAGCGGCCACCACCAGGCCCAGAACGCCAGCAGCGCCACATTTTCGCTACGCCGTTGGGGGCCGAGAAACAGAATCAGCACTACCACCGCAAACAGCGTCAGGGTGAGGCCGTAGTTGATCCGCGTGGGCCACCAGGGGCTGCGCAAAAACCGCCGCAGCCCTGGGTAGCGATTCAGCAAATTCAGGCGCAGTTGCTTTTTCTTGCTCTGGGCCGGCCAGATGATTTCCTCAGTAATCGTGCCTCCCGAAACCAGTTGAGACACTGCCCGTTCTACCAGGTTTTCCAACTCCCGCAGGTTGTTAGGAAAGTCGTAGGATTGGAGGCGGCGAATCGCTTCGGGGGTGACCTGAATGCGGGTCAACCGGCGGCGGCGACAGAGCAGGGCCAGGTAGTAGTTGACCAGATCTTCCAAATCCGCCTTGCGCACCCGCAGGGGCGGCACCTTAATGGTTATGGCCATCAGCCCATCCAGGGCCGGAACCCCCTGTTCAGAAATCACGATAATCCGAGCCTGGGATTCCAGGTTGGGGGCCACTTCGCCACCCCGGCTGACAGGCCGATACTGGCCTGTGCGAATCAGCTCAGCCACCGGCTGGATTAGATCCTCTGGTAGCTCTCTGGGGTTGCTGAGCACCAGGGTACCCTCCCCCAGCGCGGCCAGCAGTCCAGGTTTGCCGCCTACCCGGCCAAACAGGTCGGCCCCGCTGGCCTGGAGTTGGCCGCAGTTGACCTGAATCATCGGCGTGCGGCGCTGGCTAGAGCCAAAGTGGATGAGGGCGGCCAGGTTGTCTTTTTCGACGCCGGGTTCCCCAAAAATCAGCACGGGCTGGCGATCTCGATCCGCCTCCCGCAGTTGGTGCCGCAACCGCTCCGCGTAGCGACTACGACCAATGACCCCGCGTTTGGACCGGGGCACCAGATAAGGGCGCAGCACCGCCTGCCGTTCTTGCTCATAGCTGAACTGAAAGGAAAGCCGCCGTACCGCCTCTACCAACTGCCGGGTAAAGGTTTGGAGAATTTCGGGGTGCTTGTCTACCACCGCCTGAAACTGCTGCCGTTCTACAAACCACAGGGTGCTGTTGGTCAGGGTTTGGATGGTTTGCTCCACCGG
>JAAUUR010000425.1 GCA_012031045.1 Leptolyngbyaceae cyanobacterium SM2_5_2 | reverse complement strand
GCGCGCCCGCCTAAATTCCCGCTATCCTTAGCCATTGTGACTACCTCGCCCCTCCCATGACCGTATCTGGCCCCATTCAGGATCGTCGCGGCTTTAAAGAGCGCCTGCTTGAACTGATTAACCTGCGCCCCGAAGAACAAGAGCGCACCCTGCTGATGCTGGCTTTCTACACCGCCACATCAATGGGCATTTTGTGGTTAGAAGTGAGCTCTGCCGCACTTTTTTTGGATAAGTATGGCGCGGCTAACCTGCCGTGGATTTACATTTTTAGTGCTGGGGTGGGACTGGGCTTGAGCGTGGTCTATTCCTGGTCGCAGCGGTTTTTGCCCCTCGCGATTGGTGAGTTGTGCTGATTGCCCTATGATGGCGCTGCCGATTTTGCTGTTTCGCTGGGGGCTGGCCTTGCCAGGGCTGGCGGGCGTCACCGTTTTTTCCATGCGGTTGTGGATTGAGGCTATCTACAGCCTGAATGATCTAAATCTGTCGGTAACGGCAAACCAGCTCTTTAACATTCGAGAAATTAAGCGGGCGTTTCCAATTATTAGCAGCGGCAACCTGATTGCAGATGTAATTAGCGGATTTTCGGTTTACGTGCTGCTACAGCTAATTGGTCTGCAAAATGTGATGCTGTTGTCCTTTGGTGTCATGGTAATTGGGGCGAGTATTTTGTATTACCTGAGCCGCAGTTACGCACACGCCTTCCCCGATTCTCCCAAACGGCAAGCCGAAGATGTAGAAAGTCACCACACTAAGCGCCGGCTTCAGGGCTCAATGCGGCAATACATTGTGCTGCTGTTCTCCTTTTTTGTGCTGGCCCAGATGTTGCTGTTTTCCATTGAGTTCCAGTTTTTTAATCAGCTAGAGCTGACCCTGGATGTCAATGCCATTGCCGCATTTTTGGGTATTTTTAGCGGTCTTTTAGGGCTAATTGAGCTGGTTACCCAATGGTTTACCTCTAGCCGGTTAATTGAGCGTGAAGGGGTGTTTGCCGTAGCGCTAATTTTGCCATCTTTAATTATGGCGTTGGGGCTTCTCACCCTAGTGGCCAGTATTCCCTGGTTAGCCGGAACCTCGTCCCTGTTTCTGGGGTTGGTCGTCCTTAAATTCTTTGACGAATGGCTGCGCTACACCCTAGTAGCCACTACTCGTCCAGTCTTATTTCAGCCCATTCCTGACCAGGTGCGCAGCCGAGTGCAGTCGTTGGTAGGGGGTATCGCTGAACCGCTGTCAATGGGGGGCACTGGCCTGGCGATTTTAATCACGCTGGCCATTGCCAATCAATTAGGGTGGACCAGTCCAGCTATCCAGGCGCAGTTTCTTCTGCTGGGAACGGTAGTAGCCGCCCTGGTCTGGTTCATGATCATCGTGATGCTGCGATCTCGCTATCTGGATTTACTTGTACGCGGGGCAGAACGTGGCCTGTCGTCCTTCTCCGATGCCGACCGACGGGCAATGAAGAAAAACCTGATTGAAGACCTGGCAAAACCCAAATCTGAAGCCGATAAGCATTCCTGCATCGATTTGCTCAGCCAAATTGACCCCAAAGAACTGGGGGATGTGCTGGTTCCTCACCTGGCGAGTTTTTCACCGGGCTTGCAGCAACATAGTCTTAAGACCATGCTGGAATACCCTAACCCGGCCTACCAGGACGCTGTGAGGGAGTTGCTGACAGTGCCTGGGCAAAATCCCGAAGTGCTGGCCCTAGCCCTGCGGTACGTGTGGCTAGCGCAGGATCATTATAAAGTTAATGAGCTCAAACCCTACCTTAATGCAGAGGTAGACCCGGTGGTGCGAGGCACTGCGGCGGCACTCGTGCTGAAGCGGGGCAACGGTCAAGACCGTGCCGAGGCCACGGCAATTTTACGCAAGATGCTGGTGCATGAGCGGGAGCGGGAGCGGGTGATGGGCTGCCGCGCCCTAGGCGATGCCGATTATATGGAATCCCTTAGTATTTATATTGATGGTCTGTTGCAAGATCCATCGCTGCAAGTCCGGCGAGCCATTCTTGAAGCCATTGCCGCTACCCAATACAAAAAATACTACCCCTCGTTGTTAAAAGCTTTACAGTACAAGTCCACCCGGACGGCGGCGATGGAGGCGCTAACTCGCCTAGGTGATGAGGCCCTGCCCATGCTAGCAGCCCTCGCTGTGGATAGCTACCAACCTGATATTCTCCGCAATCAGGCCTGGCAGGTAATAGGGGAAATTGGCAGCCCCCGCGCCCTGGAAATTTTGATCCATAACCTAATCAGCTCCTGGGGCAGTACCCGTCGCCAAATTCTGCGCATTTTGCTGAAGTTATACCAAGAAACCGGCATAAAGCGCTCGGATTTAATTGATGATGCGCTTGATCAACTCCTGGGCCGCAGTGGTTTTGAGGAAATCTTAACTACAGAACTGGCCTTCATGAGCCAGATTTTGGCCGCTAAGGTAGATCTCGCTCCTACGGCTGCGTCTAGCCCGGAGGGAGAACTACTGCAAGAAGCCCTCGCCGGTCTACAGACTGACTCGATTGAGCGGTTATTTATGCTGCTGAAGTTTATTTCGCCCCCCAATGCTATCCAGGCGGCCCAGGTGAGCCTGAGTGGGTCAGTCTCAAGCTGGGCCAAGGGTATTGAAATTTTAGACAATACGTTGGATATTGCTAGCAAGCGGTCAATTCTGATTTTGCTGGATCGCCGCCCCGATGCTGAGAAGCTGAAGCCGTTAGCATTGGCTGCGCCCTGATGGGTTATACACCCCTAGCGCCGGGCGATCGCCTGCGACAACTGCTTCATTTACGCAACTTTTTATCAGACTGGGCCTTAGCGTGTTGCTTTCACCTGGCCAGGCAAAACGCTGGAATCTCACCGCTGAACATACCCTAGCGTTGCTGCAACACCCCACAGGTTTTGTCCGCGAGGCCGTACTCGCCTATTTAACGGTGGCTTCACCGCGAACCCTGCGGGAACTGCTGCCAATGATGAAGAATGATCCCAATCATCTCGTGGCCCATCAGGTCAACCAACTCCTAAGAACCTATAATTTGGAACCCAATTAGCCCTGACTTGGGTTAGCCTTGGCCTGATTGGTTTAATTCTTCCTGTATCCTAATCGTCTGTTCTAATCGCTAGCTATGTCTCTCAACAGCCTTGATCGCCTCCTATTTATCCGGCGAGTTCCCATCTTCAAAGAACTGAGGGATGATTTTTTGATGCGGCTAGCGCCCGTCATGGACGAAGTAGCCTTCGATGCTGGCTACACCATCATTACCGAAGGCCAGGAAGGCCGCGCTATGTATATTGTGGTGTCGGGGCAGGTAAGCATACACTTGAACGGTCAGCAGGTGGCACAGTTCAAATCAGGGGATTGCTTTGGGGAAATGTCGGTATTTGACGCCGAACCTCGCTCGGCCTCTGTAACCACCCTAGAACACTGTGAATGCCTCGTTCTGACCCAGCAGCAACTCTATGACGCCATCGACGAAACTCCAGGCATTGCCGTTAACATCATTCGGCTACTGTCGCGGCGAATCCGAGAGCTAAACCAAGATTTAGGCCGCATCAAAGGACAGGTTAATCCACCTGTCAAGGAGCGCTCCTTACCGACCCTGGCCACCTCACCCCAGAGTATCCCTGCCCTGTCTGGCTCAATTTATGTGCAACGGAATGGCCACTCTCCCTCGGCCTGGCAAAGCCCTTTGCCTCAAGAAACAGTTGCCCCCTAGTTGCAGCCCACCCAATTGGTAGCGTAAGGGGAGTAGGGGCGTAACTCTGGAGATTAGCAGAGGCAGAACTCTCAGCAATGCTGCGAAATGTTGCTGAATTTTGCTCAGCATCCATTGAGCGGCCGCAAGTGCGAAGCAATAAATTATTTTCTGGTTGAATAGATTTACTTTGTTATGCTATTGTAACGATAGCTGAAGCAAATCTCAGTTTCAGCTGCATACATTTCTTAACTTACTGGACTAATACATCATGACGACTACACTACAGCAGCGCGAGAGCGCTTCCCTGTGGGAGCAGTTTTGTCAGTGGATTACCAGCACCGAGAACCGCCTGTACATTGGCTGGTTCGGCGTGCTGATGATTCCTACACTGCTAGCTGCAACCGCTTGCTACGTAATTGCGTTCGTTGCGGCTCCTCCCGTAGACATTGACGGCATCCGTGAGCCCGTTGCTGGCTCCCTGATGTACGGCAACAACATCATCTCCGGTGCAGTTGTTCCTTCTTCCAACGCCATTGGTCTGCACTTCTACCCCATCTGGAAGCGGCTTCCCTGGATGAGTGGCTGTACAACGGTGGCCCTACCAGTTGGTAATTTCCACT